>JBBSKH010000083.1:0-16255 GCA_038256495.1 Chitinophagales bacterium | reverse complement strand
TTCCGCAAGCGTACAAAGAAAATTGTTCCATTCTCCCGAGAAGTTTCAAACCATATCTGGCCATTCATCTGTTCTACAATTCTTTTACACATGGCCAGCCCCAAACCGGTACCGGAAGTTTTCGTGGTGAAATTTGGTGTAAATATTTCAGCCTGTATGCTATCGGGTATGCCTTCCCCATTATCTTTTACAAGTATGAGCACATGCTCCTCTTCCAATATCTCTTTTACTTCTATTTCAGGAATTCTACCCAGGGGAACTGCCTGCAATGCATTTTGAATAAGATTGGTAAAAAGCCGGTTAATATGTGTTTTATCGGCATCTACCATAATGGGTTGCACAGGAATGGTCCACTTGATGCTCATTTCTTCATTGCCTGCATATAACAGTTCAATAGAAGCCATCGCGGTGTTGATATCAAATACTTCTTTATTAGCACTACCAATATTGGCAAACTGGCTAAACTCGCTGGCAATATTACTGAGGTGATCAATTTGTTCAACAAGTGTTTTGGCAACATTGGCGGTGAGCTGTTTCACATTGGGGGCATCATTTTCAATGGATCGCTGAAGAAATTGCATACTCAGCTTCATGGGCGTTAATGGGTTTTTAATTTCATGCGCCACCTGCCGGGCCATTTCACGCCATGCTCCTTCCCTTTCTGTTTTAGCAAGCGCTGCAGCACTTTCATCAAGTTTGCCCAGCATCTTGTTATACTCTTGTACCAGGCTGCCAATCTCGTCGTTGCGGTTCCAAACGATGGCCTCATTTATTTTACCCAGGTTGATGTCTTTCATTTTTTCACCAATCAACGAAAAAGAACGGGTAATGCTGTTGGCAATAAACAATGCTACAATTCCCGCAATTAAGAAGATAAATGCATTAAGGTTAATGATGGTAACAAGAAAATTAGCTATCTCCTGTTGCAGTTTGCTCTGCGAAGTAAAATAAGGTATGTTAAGGTAGGCCGCCACATTACCATTAGTCTCAAATACTGGTACATAGCTGCTCACAAAAGTGAGGTTACCGATACTTTCTTTTTGGAAGTACTGTACTTCTTTTTGATTATTAAGGTGAAAATATGCCCGGGGATCCATCTTGGTACTCACGATACCTTTTACGTAAGGCAACGGTAACGAGGCAAGTTTGAGATTGCCCTGCAGGTCATAAATATTTACATCTACGCCATGTATCTCTGCAATATTCAGGATATCTTTTTCCACCTTCTGAGCCACAGCCCTGTCTGTAACCAGCATAGAATCGTTCAATTGCCAGCCTTCGGTAAATGAATTAGAAACCTGGTTCTTCATGATCTGTATGGCCCTGCTCAGTTTTTCCCTGTTGTTACTTTCGTACCTGCTGATGAAAAACAAAATGGTGGCAACTCCAATCACTATAAATGAAACGGCACTTATAAAAATGATGATTCCATGTATCTGGTTCCTGATGCTCATTTGCCAATATGTACGCAACTTTTCCGGGTTAAAACGTGAGCTCACAAAAACCGTAAGCACCCAAAATAAGGCGGTTAAAAAAAGAAAAGAACAGAAGAGGTAAGAGAACAGGGTGATAGACTCAAGCGAACGCCTGTTCTCTTTTACAATAACAATGTGTTTATTTGCGCCTGCGTTGTACCATAGTTCATCGTAGTTCTTTTTATTCGCCAGCAGGTATTCTTTTCCTGAAATATCAATGGCAGGTAAACTGGTAGAAAACGGGTAATCGTTGTAACTGCTGGTGAGTTTTCCTTTATTATAAATTGCAAAAGCATAGGCCGAAGAATTTTCAATAGAATTATCAGAACCCTTACTGAACAACTCAGGATACAGTTTTTCGTTCTTAACTTTCTTTGGTGTTACCAAGATAAAAATGGTTCCAAGAAAATTCCCTTCGTACGACCGGATATCCTTTTTGCCAATATAGCTGAACCGGTCATAGGCTTCATCGTAATAAAAAAGGCCGGTAATGCCAGTAGGTTTCGATTGGGTATTTAATATGGTATTCAACTGGTCGTATGCGGCGCTCTCACTGTTAAAAAGCGGCAACTCGTTCTCATCAAAAGAATATATCCTGGTATCATACCGATTGGTATAGCCGGAAAAATTATTGTTGATGAGACTATCCTTGATGAATTTGTTTGACTTTGGATTTTTCAGCCGTACAAAATTATCGGCAAGGAACTCTACCCTGAAATCGGCCAGCATAGAACTAAGCATTGATTCACTTGCTGGGTCCGTTTTGTCTGCCATCACTTCTGCATAATGGTACCTGTTTTGCAGTTCCTTCCTGTTATTTTCAATGATGATGACGGTGGTAATGGATATAGAGAAAAAGAAAATCCAGAAAACCAGTTTAGAACTGATGATATGGCTCGTGATAAGATTGAGATAACTGCTGTTGAGCAAATACAAAAACAACAGGAGCCAGCCAAGCGCAACAATTTCAATGCTGCTTTGTAAACTGCCAATGCGCATACTTAAGAAAAGTAACCCTGCAATTGCAACGCCCAGGTAAAAGACCAGGTTGTTACCGCCAATAGCCGGCCTTATAAAATAAAGTACTACCTGGCAAAGAAAATAATAACCTATGGCAATGCTGCACAGTACAATAAAGCCAACCACGCTGTAAATATTCAGGGAAAAAAAGTTAATCACATCAAACGATATTTTTGAATCGATGATGAGCGACCGAATGATGTATAGTACGATATAAGTGGCTGCCAATAAAACCACGATGCCTGCAGCCACTTGCAGCCAACGCTGGTAAGGTTGTTTTGGTGCCGGCAACTTTATTTGCCTAAGTTGGGTTTGCACCCGTATGAACATGATCAACCACAAAAACAACACAGCATTTACCAGCAGGTCGCCCAGAGATCTTAGTATAAAGTTGGAGCCGTAAACTGTAGGATCAAACAATGCAAGCTGCCTGAAATTTAAGGGAATGGGAAACAGGTAACTTATAAACCGTAACAATAAAACGGTACCCAGTAAGAATGCGACAGCCGTTGCAAATCGCTTATGCCCGGCAAAATAAACGGCGCATATATGAATAAACAGGAGTATAAAAAATGCAGCCAAAATGCGGAGCCAAACAGAAAATAAATTGTCCTTCACTATTACCTTACTATTTTTCTCCAGCAGGTAAAATAAAGGCACATCATACACAGACGCAATATTGCCTTTACCAGATTCGCCGGGAAATATGTCGAATTGCAAGCCGGTCCTGGCATTGCCTTTAAAGTTATTCTTAAGGTATTCGTTGGTTACAATATAATTCCACTTGATGGGAATAAGTGCAATGGCAATGGTACCGCCTTTTTCAAGTTTATTCCATACGTAAAATCCATTTTCTAATTGCGCAAAACCGGCTTTATAAGCAGACTTTATGATGCCGGAATCGGGTAATACTTTTTGTGTATTCCAATAGGCCAGCTTTTTATCGGAAACGGTGTCGCCATACAGGAAAATAAAATAGTCTTTCGCTATCAGGTTTTCCGACTGTTCTTCTGTAAGTTTATTGCCTGAGGCAAGGCTGCTGAACCTGCTATCAGCAAGTGTAGCCGCAAAGTCTTCTTCTGCATCCCTTACATAATTTCTCATTTTAGCCTGCACTTTTCCAAGGTTAGCATCGGCAGACCAATAGTTATCAATAATAAATGAAAAGGTAACCAGCCATGCTGCCAGTACCAGCAGGTACAGGTTATTAACCAAGAAACGGGGTATGGCTTTTATTTGTAGCAAATACAGTTAGTTTATTTATTTTGTTTCTTCATCTCGTTCCACAAAGCATCCATTTCTTCCAGGCTCATATCGTGTAACCATTTATTTTGTTTGCGTGCCGCTGCCTCCATACCCATGAACCTGGCCATGAATTTCTTATTGGTGCGCTCTAGTGCATTTTCAGCGTCCACCTGCAAAAACCTTGCAAAGTTTACCAGCGAGAACAACACATCGCCCATCTCGTCTTCCATCCTATCCTGGTTGCCGGTCGCAACTGCTTCTTCTAATTCCTGCATTTCCTCTTTTACTTTGTCCCAAACCTGTGTGGTATTGTCCCACTCAAAACCAACGGTTTTAGATTTTTCCTGCAACCTGATTGCCTTAACCAATGCAGGTAAGGATTTGGGCACGCCACCCAATACGGACTGCTTCCCCTCCGCTAGTTTTATTTTTTCCCAGTTCTGTTTCACATCTTCATCGTTCTCTACTTTCACATCGCCGTAAATGTGAGGGTGCCTGTTTACCAGTTTATCGCAAACGCCATTTATTACTTCACCAAGGGTAAAATGATTTTGCTCTGTTGCAATCTTTGCATAAAAAACAATGTGCAACAAAATATCTCCCAATTCTTCTTTTATATCCTGCCAGTTGGCTTCGGTTATGGCATCTGCCAATTCATAAGTTTCCTCAATGGTAAGCTGGCGAAGTGTTGCAATGGTTTGCTTCTTATCCCAGGGACATTTCTCCCTCAATTCGTTCATTATATTTACTAAGCGTACAAACGCCTGTTGATCTGGTTGCATTGGTTATACTTTTAAAAAAGAAAAAATCAGGAAGAAAATAAACAGGATAAAAATGATGGCTAGCCTGAAAATAATAGCCAATACAAATTTCATTATAGTTTTTAACCTGCCCTGCATATAAAAATTTCGCATGGCCTTGTATTCGTACATTAACAGTAACATAAAAAACACGAACATGAGTATTTCCTTAAACGACCAATGAAATTTGTCACTTAAAAAAGAAAGAAAAATTATTGCCAGCAGTACGATAAAATAAACGATGTAAAGATGTATTGCGTAAATGCCGTGACTTACAAATAAATAGTCTTTTTTTCCATAATAAATTAATTTTAAAAACCAGGCAAACAGGGGCAATGATACAAACAGTAGTGTGGGGAAGTTATGCATAAGAATGCTGAACAGGTTGGCAAATAACTTCCCATCACTGTTTTTATACTTTTCGTTGAGTTCGAACCCTTTGTAGGCGAGGTTCTTCCTGAACCAGCCATCTTTCACTTTTCCAGTTTCAATTGCAGAATCGTATACGGCCCTGGATTTGTAGGTTCCTCCCAAAACAATTCCGCCGTTGCTTCGCAAACTATCAACGTATTCCCTGAAAACCTCCCTTGTCATCGGCTTATCATTATTAAGCGCTTTGGTGAATTCGATAAAGTCGGTGCTATCCATCTTATTGATAGCAGACATTGTTTGTTTACCCACCTTAAATTCAAATTGCTTTTCGTCTACCTGGAACTGTGAAAAGAACACAAGGAAGAAAACAAAGGAGGTAAAAATATACATCCGCACCGGGTTAAGATAACTGGCACGCCTGCCCATCCGGTATTCGTTTGACAAAAAACCTGGCTTAAAAAATAACAACTTTAGTGAGCTGAAGAACTTACCGTCGAAGTGAGTAATATCATTAAAAAAGTGGGTGATAAGATGCCAGGCAGTTTCTTCGGTTTCTGTATTCTCTTGCCCGCAAACATGGCAATACCTGCCATAAACCCGGGCATTGCAGTTAAGGCAGTCTTTATCGCTGCGCTCTTTTAAGTGACTCAAGTGCGTTAATTTTGATAAAAATAATAAAGTTTTACCAGCCGCTTAACCTATAAGCATAATTTGAAGACTTAACTTCGCCAAAAATGAATAATATCTTATGAAGCAAAAACCCGTTATTCTCTTCCTCTTAGCATGTATTTGCTGCAGTATGGTTCAGGCGCAGTATTATTACAAAGACATCATAAGCAACAGGCAATTGGTGGCAGATATGAAAGCTTACAAGGAAAATAAAGTTAAGGGCATTAACATTAAGAGCTACGAAAACGACGGCAGCCCAAGCGATGGATTTTTTTGCCAGAAGAAAATTGCCAGGGATTACAGCAGTGCCGAGTTGTTTACCAGGTCAAATATTTCCGCAGCGTCCTTGCTCACTTCTACTTTTAATAACAAAGGCCTATTGCTTCAAACGAGAGATAGTTCCGCTATTGCAGTAACTACCAACCGCTACAGTTACGATGAGCAGGACAGGATAATTGCCATTGTGTCTACCATCCGTTCGCAGGACGATGATTTCAGCAACCAGATAACCGAAGAACATTTATACCAATACGGGCCTGACGGTGCACCGCAAAAAATGATCAGGGTAAAAAACCATACTGACAGCATTGATATTCTTTTTGCAACAGATGAGAATAAGATGGTGACCATAGAGAAGGATACAAAAAGCGGCACCAAGTACTATTATTATTATGATGGCAAACAGCGCCTCACAGATGTGGTGCAGGAAAATGATTTTAAAAAAGGCCTGACTCCCGAATATAAATTTGATTATAACAACAGCCAGGGAAACCTTTCACAAATGATGACAATTGAAGAAGGTGGCAATGACTATTTTATCTGGAAATATAATTATGACAACGGTCTAAGGGTTGCTGAAAAATGTTTTAATAAACAAAGAAGGCTGATGGGTAGCATTGAATATGAATACAAGTTTAAATAAGCAAACAAACAACTTATTCTTCTTTATAGGGTCAGCACATTTTTTAGGATAGATATTAAAATAAATTGAGATTCCGGCTATTGGGGCCGGAATTTTTATACCCAACTGTTTTTAGCCTGTAACAGCCTACTGACCTGCATTTGCTGTAAGCCAAATAAACTTGCGCACACTTGGCCTCTTTTCGCTTCAAACCCACTACAGCAAAGGTTCGCACTAGTTTTACACAACATCTTGATAAGTCCTTCACAATTATTTAATATTCGTTTGTAATGTTGTAAGTAATTCATGGTTGTGAGCACTCGTGCTGCATTAAAAGGGAATCCGGTGAAAAGCCGAAACTATCCCCGTAGCTGTAGATCCCATAACACTTTTTATAAGGATTCTTTTCTGTAAATGCCACTGCCCTACAATGGGGTGGGAAGGTTCAGCAAAAGATTGGGAAAGTCAGAAGACCTGCCATGAATGAAACGGTTAAAAACTTTCGGGAGAAAGGTTACGAACGGAACAACAGCAAGAAGCCATTCCTGCTGTTACCCCACCCCTTTCCCGCTACTATACAACGTAAACCGCTTTGGCAAATCAAGGCAATAATTAAGTGATGATGCAGCAAGAAGAACTATTATTAAAAGAAAACAAAGATCGCTTTGTGATCTTGCCTATTAATTATCCAAAGATCTGGGAACAATACAAAAAACATGAAGCCAGCTTCTGGACGGCAGAAGAAATTGATCTTGGCAGCGACATGAAAGACTGGAATGCGTTGAATGACGGCGAGCGTCATTTCATTTCGCACGTGCTAGCATTTTTTGCAGCCAGCGATGGGATCGTTAATGAAAATCTTGCAGTTAATTTCATGAGCGAAGTACAACTTCCCGAAGCAAGGTGCTTTTATGGTTTCCAGATAATGATGGAAAACATACACAGCGAGACCTATGCTTTATTGATTGATACTTACATAAAAGATCCGGCAGAAAAAGATCGTTTATTCCATGCGATAGATACTATACCTGCTGTGAAGAAGAAGGCGGAATGGGCATTACGCTGGATAGAGAATGGCAGCTTTGCCGAGCGCCTGGTTGCATTTGCCGCTGTAGAGGGAATATTTTTCAGCGGTAGCTTCTGCTCCATTTTCTGGTTGAAGAAAAGAGGCCTGATGCCGGGGCTTACCTTCAGTAACGAACTGATAAGCCGTGATGAAGGCCTGCATTGCGAGTTTGCCTGCCTCCTGTATGGCATGTTGCAAAATAAGCTGAGCCAGGAAGAAGTGTATGGCATCATCATAGATGCAGTAGAAATTGAAAAAGAATTTATAGGTGAAGCATTGCCAGTAAAACTGATAGGCATGAATGCCGACCTGATGAAACAATACATTGAATTTGTTGCCGATCGCTGGCTTGATGAACTGGGCTATCCAAAAAAATACGGCGCTAACAATCCTTTCGATTTTATGGAAATGATTTCATTAGAAGGTAAAACCAATTTCTTTGAAAAAAGAGTGGGCGATTACCAAAAAGCAGGTGTAATGAGCGGCAATAAAGAAGCGCAAACCTTCAATACCGAAGAGGACTTTTAAGATGTATGATGTTTGATGTGCGAATTTTAAATTTTGAATTTTGAATTTTGAAATGGGGACTCTGCAAAAATTTGGCTTTGTTTTTTGAAGAAGCCCGTTTATTACCAGAAGCGATTACTAAACCACTACTTGTAGAAGCAAATGAATTGGTAAGCATTTTTGTAGCAACAGTAAAAACATCTAAGCAAAACAGGGGAACACAATCAAAAAATTCAAAATAATAAATCATCACAAAGTCAGAATAAGATCAGAGCCTCCAAACAGGATGAAATCATACATCGCAAATTAAAAATCATACATCAAACATCACAAATCATAAATACAACAGATGGAAGTCATTAAAAGAAATGGTAAAAAAGAAAGCGTAAAGTTTGATAAGATAACTGCACGCATTGAAAAACTTTGCTACAGCCTCGACAGGCGTTTTGTTAGCGCCGTGGATGTTGCCAAGAAAGTAATTGAAGGCTTGTACGATGGCGTTACCACCACGGAGCTGGATAACCTTGCTGCAGAAACAGCCGCTTCGCTTACAGTAAAGCACCCTGACTATGCATTGCTGGCAAGCAGGATTGCAGTTAGCAACCTGCATAAGAACACCACAAAGGTTTTTTCGCACACCATGAAGAAACTGTACAACTGCATCGATTCTAAATCAGGCAAGTCATTGCCCTTACTGGCAGATGATGTTTGGACAATAATACAGGATAATGCTGAATTGCTTGATTCGACCATCATTTACGACCGTGATTATGGTTTTGATTATTTCGGTTTTAAGACCCTGGAGAAATCATACCTGCTGAAGCTGGATGGCAAAGTTGTAGAGCGTCCGCAGCATATGTATATGAGGGTGGCAATCGGCATTCACAAAAACAATATTGAGGAAGTGATAAAAACCTATCACCTGATGAGTGAGCGTTGGTTTACACATGCCACACCTACCCTGTTCAATGCAGGTACACCAAAGCCACAAATGAGCAGTTGCTTTTTGTTAACAATGAAAGATGATAGCATTGATGGCATCTACGACACATTGAAGCAAACAGCCAAAATATCTCAAAGTGCAGGTGGTATTGGTTTAGCTATTCATAATATTCGTGCAACCGGCAGCTATATTGGCGGCACCAATGGTACCAGCAATGGCATCATTCCTATGCTGCGTGTATTTAATGATACAGCCCGCTATGTAGACCAAGGCGGTGGCAAACGCAAAGGTGCTTTTGCAATTTACCTGGAACCATGGCATGCAGATGTGTTTGAATTCCTTGACCTGCGTAAAAATCACGGTAAAGAAGAAATGCGTGCACGGGATCTTTTTTATGCACTCTGGATAAACGACCTGTTTATGAAACGGGTGGAAGCAGATGAAAGCTGGAGTTTATTTTGCCCCAACGAAGCACCGGGCATGCAGGATTGTTTCGGTGAAGAATTTGAAAAACTGTATACAAAATATGAAGCGGAAGGCCGTGCAAGAAAAACAGTAAAGGCACAGGACCTGTGGTTTGCTATTTTGGAAGCACAGATTGAAACCGGCACGCCATACATTCTGTATAAAGATGCCGCTAACAGCAAGAGCAACCAGCAAAACCTGGGTACCATCAAGAGTTCTAATCTTTGTACGGAGATCATGGAATACACATCGCCAGAAGAAGTGGCGGTTTGTAACCTGGCATCGCTTGCTTTACCAAGATTTGTAACAGAAGGAAAATTTGATCACGATAAGTTGTATGAAGTTACCTACCAGGCAGCTTTGAACCTTAACAAGATCATTGATAATAATTACTACCCGGTTGAAGAAGCCCGCACCAGCAATATGCGCCATCGCCCTATTGGCATTGGTGTGCAAGGCTTGGCAGATGTGTTCATCCTGCTGCGCCTGCCGTTTGAAAGCGATGCAGCAAAGCAACTGAACAAAGAGGTTTTTGAAACCATCTATTTTGCAGCCATGACGGCAAGTAAAGACCTGGCAATTAAAGAAGGACCATATGAAACCTTTGCAGGATCACCGGTTTCAAAAGGCATCTTTCAGTTTGATATGTGGAATGTAGAACCTTCCCTGCGTTGGGATTGGTATACCCTGAAAGCTGCCGTTTTAAAACATGGTGTGCGCAATTCATTGCTGGTAGCGCCTATGCCAACAGCTTCTACTTCGCAAATACTGGGTAACAACGAATGTTTTGAACCATACACTTCCAATATTTATGTTCGTCGTGTACTGAGCGGAGAATTTGTAGTGGTAAATAAACACTTGCTGAAAGACCTTATTGAATTGAACCTGTGGAATAATGATATGAAGAACCATATCATTTCGCACAACGGTTCCATCCAGAAAATTGATAGTATTCCCGAGGAGATAAAAGAAATTTATAAAACTGTATGGGAAATAAAACAGCGGGCTATTATTGATATGGCTGCAGACCGTGGTGCTTATATTTGCCAGAGCCAATCGCTTAATTTATTTGTGGATGCGCCCACCACCAGCAAGCTGACTTCTATGCATTTTTACGGCTGGCGCAAGGGTTTAAAAACAGGTATGTATTACCTGCGCAGTAAGGCAGCAACACAAGCCGTACAATTCACCGTAGAAAAGCAGGCGGGAAAAGCCACAGAACCTTTGCTGAACAAAGACAATTTATCTAATCAGAATATAACAGAAGATACTATCGTAGAAGGACAAGTTTGTACCATGGAAGACGGTTGCATAAGTTGCAGCGGCTAAACCGGCTGATCCTTTTTTATATACACGGATGGAAGCACCGCTTACTGTAATTCAGTAGGCGGTTTTTTTTAGTGTGAAGGCTACGGTAATATAATCGTTTTAGAGGACGAACTGGTAGCGGCAAAATAACCAAGTATAGCCGGCGACCAGTTGGTTAGCGGGTTGGCAGGTGCTGCAGGTTGCTGCCCGTTAAGACTTACAATGGTAGCAAGTGTTTCGTAATACTTATATATTTTTTGATCTAACGAAACAAGCTCAATTGATATCTTATCCTGAGGTTTAAAACGACTCAGGAACAAAGGAATTTTTATATGCCTGCCATCTGTAAACTGGTCGTTAAATACAAACAGGTCTGACCCCTTGTTTTGCAAAGTGTCGTTCAGCGTTAATATAAGCCGGTAGTAATTCTTCACTCCGGGCGGGTCATCCAGTTCACAATAAATAAGGTAACCTTCTTCCACAAAAACAGAAGCCGGCTGGTATTCATAGGTTATGCTATCCAATGTTACTGTTGGCGAAAGAAAGGAACTGGCGGTATACATTTTACCCGACTCTTGTACCCTTAACGTATAATTATTACCGGCAGCGGCTGCATAGGGATTCAAACCATATTTTCCGTTTCCGGTTTCAGTTAAAGCAACAGGCGCTTCGTTATTTTTTTGCAGGGTAATGTTGGCACCGGTAACTTTAACCGGGTTGGCAGTAGCATAAAAACCTCCTGACTTTGAAACGTCTACGCTGAAATCGCTGGCGCCTTGCCGTAAGTTACCCACCACCACCAGTTGTGGCGCAGTATCATTTAAACTTACATCAATTACCTTTTCGCAGGAAGTAAAAAAGGTAATAACAATGGCTATGATAAATAAAAGTCTCATTACTAAAATTTAAAATTATAAGTTATGGATGGCACGATCTTGAATAAGGTAGTTTGCACCGCTTCTGTTTTTGTGGGATCATCTTCGTTTTGCCTGAAGGTGATTGTGTATGCATTCTCCCTGTTGTATACATTGTAAATTGAAAAATTCCAGCTTGATTCAAACCGTTTCTTTTTCTTCCTGTACCAGGTTAACCCAACATCCATACGGTGGTAGTTGGGAAAACGATAACCATTGCGTTCGGTGTAATAAGGCACCAACAAACCATTCACTTCGTAACTGCCCGATGGGAAAGTGGCCGCATCGCCGGTATTGAACACCCAATTAGCAGATAGGGTAACTTTTTTATTAAGCCGGTAAATAGCCACTACACTTATATCGTGTATCCTGTCTTGCCTTGCGGGATAATAGTTTCCATTATTAATTCCAACAACCTGCCGCATGGTGCGGGATAGTGTATAACCAATCCAACCGCCCAGATCACCCCTTGTTTTTTTAAGGTAGAATTCAGCACCGTATGCTTTTCCTTTTCCGTACACAAGGCCGGATTCAACTTCATTGTTCAGGATTAATTCAGCGCCGTTCCTATAATCAACCTGGTTCTGCAGTCTTTTATAATAGGTTTCAAAAGAAAATTCAAACATATTATTCCTGAAGTTCCTGAAATAACCCACCGCCAGTTGATTGGCTATCTGCGGCTTGATGTTGTTTGAACTGGGCACCCACAGATCCGTAGGGGAAGATGTACTCGCATTGGTAAGTAAGTGCAGGTACTGGTAATTCCTGTTGAACGAAAGCTTCACGGAGCTTTCATTGTTTAACTGGTATCTGGCAGATATCCTTGGTTCAAGGCCGCCATAATATTGAATAGATTCTCCCGATTTATAATCTCTTTCCGAAGTTTTATTGCCCTCCGCATCATAAGTGTAAGCCGTTCCCTTGCCCATATAATTGAACATGGAATATCGCAAACCATACATCAAACTTATTTTTTCAGAAATCTTTTGATCGTTTTGCAGGTAGATACCGCCTTCCAAAGCATACTTTGATTTCAGTGTGCTGGAGTTAAAACTGCTACTGTCACTTGCAATCAATTCTCCCGGCAAAAAAGTATGATAGGTAAGTTGCATCCCGTATTTTAAAGTACTTGAATTAGATACATAATGAGTAAAATCCTGTTTCAGGCTCAGGTCCCTGATGGCTGATCTGATGCCAAGCGCTTCCGCTCCTTCCCCAATATTAAACCGGTAATTATAATTGCTGTAGATGAAAGATGTGTTGGAAAAAAGTTTGTTGCTGTATAAGTGATTCAGTCGTGCCGTTGCAGTTCCATTTCCCCAGTCGAAACCAAATTGTTTGCTGAAAGTAAAATTATCTCTTCCAAAATATCCTGACAGGTATAATTTATCTTTTTTGCTGATCTTGTAATTAGCCTTCAGGTTCATGTCGTAAAAATAAAGCGTAGAATTTTTAGTGTTTTCGTTGTTGGATAATTTTAGAAAAACATCAGCATAACTTCTCCTGCCGGAAAGAATAAATGAACCTTTATCTTTCACAATCGGGGCTTCAAGTGTGAGCCTGGATGATATAAGGCCGAGCCCGCCCGACACACCAAATTGCTGGTTATTACCATCCCTCATTTTTACATCCAGTACAGAAGAAGCACGCCCGCCATATTCAGCAGGTATCCCGCTTTTGTACAACGTTACATCCTTCACCGCATCAGAATTAAATACCGAAAAAAATCCTAACAGGTGAGAAGCATTGTACACATTGGCCTCATCCAGCAACACAAGGTTCTGATCGGCTCCGCCACCCCGCACATAGAAACCTGTGTTCCCTTCACCGGCACTTTTTACGCCGGGCGTAAGCTGCAGGGTTTTAATAATGTCCTTCTCACCAAAAATAACCGGGATAGTTTCAATACTCCGGGGAGTAAACTTAACGGCTCCCATACTGGCCGATCTTACATTTTTATTGCCATCCTTTGCCGTAACAACCACTTCGTTCATGGTTACGGATGAAATAACCAACTTTACATTCAGCCTGGTATCCTTATTAAGATCAACCACAGTAGTTGTACTGCTAAACCCGATAGAATTTACCAGCAGGGTATATTTGCCTTTCGGCAGGGAAATAGAATAAAATCCGTACTCGTTTGAAACAGCCGAAATGCCGGGCATTTCTTTTACTGTTACTGTGGCACCGGTTAGCGTTTCACCATTCTGGCGTTCCTCTATAGTACCACTAACCACAAAGTTCTGTGCATACGAGAACATTACTGCCATTTGCAGCAAGCATAAAATAGCAAGTTTGTAACTATGGGGGCCAGGTAATTTATTCATATATATATGTATATGCTGTAGTTGGTACAAGTACGTAAAACTGAAGGTACTTGTTATGGTAAAACAAAATTGCAGCATTTTTGTTACAGGTACCTTATATAAAATTATCGTTAATATAGCCCCGAGTGGAGCTACAGACTTGCTTATTAGTAGCCGATAGCGTAATTAAGGGCAAGCAAAAAGCCCCTTGTGTGTACAAGGGGCCTTAATATTAATAAAGTTGTAATTAGAAATTTCTAACGGTCATTTCTGTTCTCCTGTTCTTGGCACGGCCGGCAGCAGTCTTGTTGTCTTCTACTGGTTTGGCTTCACCGTAACCTGTTGCAGTCATGCGTGATGCATCGATACCTTTTCCTACCAGGTATTCCTTCACGGAGTTAGCACGCTTTTCAGACAGTTCCTGGTTGCTTTCGTCGCTTCCAACATCATCAGTATGGCCATCAATGTCAATCATCAGGGTTTCATCTGCCTTCATCAGGTCTGCAACCTGGTTAAGGCTGTTGAATGACTTGGATAACAGCGTGAATTTTCCTGTTGCATAAAATACATTCTTAGCAGCGAGGCTAACTTTTTCAATTACTTCTTTTGCAATTTCAGGGCAACCCTGGTTGCTTGCAGGACCACTACGGGTAGGGCATTTGTCTTCTTCGTCATTTACACCATCACCGTCTGTATCAGGAATAGGACAACCCTGGTAACGGGCAAAGCCTTTTACCGTTGGGCATTTATCTTGTTCGTCGTTAATACCATCACCGTCAGTATCAGGAATTGGGCAACCTTCATATTTGGCAAGACCAGCCACATCAGGGCATTTGTCATCAGCATCAGCAATGCCATCTCCATCCCTATCTGGGCAACCTTGCAACGAAGCTATACCAGGAGTATCAGGGCATTTATCATCAACGTCATTAACACCATCTCCATCCCTGTCTAATACAACAGGCAATGGTGGTGCTTCTACAACAGGTACAGGCTTTTTCTCATTTAAAGTATGAGCAACACCAAAACTGTGGTAGAAATGATAAGCAACGTTATCTGTAGCTTTAATACGGTATTGGGAATTTAACAGCAGGAATAAGTTCTCCGCTGGCTTAATCTGGATACCCACACCTACTGGTATGAATGCACCAAAATACCCTTGGTATTTAGATGCGCCAACACCGGCAGTTAGGAATGGTGATATCACAAAATTATCCGGAAGTAATTTCAGGTTGGCAGTAGCCGCTGCTTCCAACAAAAGACTTTGTGAACCATCAGAAACTCTCCCTGGAACAGGGTATTGTGCAAAGGATGCAGTAAGCGTTCCGGCAAAGTCAAGACTGTTGCTCAACCCCTGCAGGTAAGTCAATGCAAGTCCTGCATTCATCCTGCTCACTTTCGACCATTGCTCGCTCCTTATAACTGCGGGAAGACTGGTGTTCCTTAGTTCTGCTGCGGTTTTAAAATCGGTCAGTGCAAAATGGATTCCCAAAGATGGGGCCTTTTTGTTGTCATTCTGGGCAAATCCTGCTGTACATAAAGCAACTGCTACCAGGCTAAAAAAGTATTTTTTCATAATAGATGTTTTGAGTAAACGCAGCAAAAATAGCGGGTTAGATTGATTTAGTAAAATAAATTAAAAAATACTAACTGTATGGGTTAGAGGCCCCGTAAAGGGATCAATAAACAGCGGGAAATCCTAAGGCTTTTTCTTGTAGACTTCAATCTTTACACGGGTGAGTCCCCTTTTTGTATATCCAAGTTTCTTTGTGGCTACGGTTGAAAGATCTATTATTCTTTTGGTTTTCTTATGCAACCTGTCGTTGGTTTTAACTACCACCGTTTTACCATTTCGCAGGTTGGTAACCTTAACCCAGGTACCAAGGGGCAGCACATTACATGCTGCAGTTAGTTTATTTTGTCGAAAAGTTTCACCATTTGCAGTACGCCTGCCTTCAAATTTCGCGGCATAATAGCTTGCCTGCCCATAAAGAATACGGGAAGAGGGTTTGGCTGCCTTCTCATCTTCGCTGAGCTCAGCAGGTGCTGCTACCTCCATATCCTTAACAGATATTGCAGTATCAACAACAGGAATAATTAAAGGAAGTTTGTTTGAATTACCCTGGCTGAAAACGCTGAACAAGATCGGTCCTGCAATCAGCCCTAGTAATATAATATGCGCTTTTTTTATCATGTCGGGTGCGAAGATAGGAAAAAACTACCCCAAAGCGGGCATCTTAGCATAAATCATAACATTTACCTAT
>JBBSKH010000082.1:0-16412 GCA_038256495.1 Chitinophagales bacterium | reverse complement strand
GGCAACGATTTCCATTCCGTGTTTCTTATTCCTAAAAAGTCGTTGTGCCTCGAAACCAATTCTCATAACTACGATGTTTGGGTTGATGTTGATTTAGACGTCTGAATTACTACTGTTGCTGAAATTCCAGGCTACCCCCTTAAGGTAAGCATTCAAATGAGCAGTTTTTTTCTGTACCAGCAGGCTTATACAGTTTTTTGGCAAAGCAATACTGAAAAAATAGCAATAGAAAACAGCTAGTTGGAACCAGTTACTGTTGCGTCGTAAAAACAATATACGATTCCTTGTAAGGTAATACGTTTTTAGTGTGCTTTCTTTTCCTACGCTCATTGATTCTTTATGATAAATTACTGCCTCATGTTGGTAGTAAATCTTGAAGCCTGCTTTTTTTATCCGGGTACTCCAATCCCATTCTTCGTAGTAAAGAAAGAATTTTTCAGAAAACCTTCCCGTCTCATCAATTACATTCTTTTTTACCATCATTGCACAACCGTGTGCTCCATTCGTGTAACCACTATTGTTATATTGCCCATTATCTGTTTTCTTGTCGCCTATTGTACTTGTGCGGCCTGTATACATATTCATTGCATTGAATCCTGCATACTGTATCACAGTAGGGTGAAAGAAATACTTGATCTTGGGACAGGTAACTCCAATAGAAGCATCCGTTGCAAACGGTTCAAGCAGTGCTTCTAAAATATCTTCTGTAAGCTCGGTATCATTATTTACAATAAAGATGAATGCTCCCCGTGCATGTTGCATTCCCCAGTTGTTGCCAGCTGCAAAGCCCAGGTTTTTTTTGCTTAGCAGCAAATTAACTTCCGGGATGTTCAATGCCAGTATTTTTTCGGAGGGATCTTCATCAGAGTTCATATCACAAACAATGATCTCAAAATTGCGATACGATATTTTTTTTGTACTTAATAAAAATTCGCAGGTAACATCAGCCTGGTTATAATTAAGGGTTACAATTGATACAAGGGGCTGTATTTGTGCAGTGGTGCCATCCATTCAACTTTACTTTAAGCAAATTTATACATTTGCTTTTTGCATAAGTGCTGTTGGCGTTTGAAAAAGTATTTTGAGGTCACCGGCAATGGACCGGGTTCTTGCGTAATATATATCAAGCTGGATCCGTTCTTCGCTGCTCATATCTACTTTGCCACGTTTGGTAATTTGCCAAAGACCGGTGATGCCTGCGGGTGCCATAAATCTTTCAGCCCACTCATTGGTTGTAAGTGTAGACGCTTCGTACAATGGCAACGGACGATTACCAACGATGCTCATATCACCTTTTAATACATTAAAGAGTTGTGGTATTTCATCCAAGCTGCTGTTTCTCAAAAATCTGCCTAATTTGGTGATCCGTGGATCATTTTCCAATTTGAAGAAATGTGGCTGAAGGTTTTCAGTATTATACATGTTTAGTGACGCAAGTTCTTCTACTTTCTGTTCAGCATTAGCCTCCATTGTTCTAAACTTATAGAAGATGAAAATCTTAAAGCCTTTGCCGGCCCTAAAGGACCGGTAAAGAATGGGGCCTCTAGAATCAATTTTAACGGCAAATGCAATAAAAACCACTACCGGTAACAGTAAAATAATTGCTAGCCCGGAGATCAGGATATCCATCAACCGAACAAATAAGTTATGGGCGATTTTGGTTAGGTGATTTTTTTTACGGGGAGCGTTAACCTTTGGGTTCTTAGCATTAAGTGAACTAATAAACCGGGCTTTATAATGAAGCCGGGCATACTTTTCCTGGATATTTACCACATCATCTACCAGCTTTTGTCTGTAAAGCTGTTTTATACTTACTTCTTTTAGCGCAGCTTCATTATAAATGACAGGAATATCATTGAACGCCTCGGCCGTTAGCCAAACTTTGAATTCTACCAGGGCAACCTGGTTCAAAGGAAGGTTAAGGATAATTAATTCGGGCCTTTCTTTTCTTAAGAGCTCTTTAGCTTCTGAATATCCTCCACAAAGTGTACATGTATCTTTGAAAAACTGCAGACACTCTGCAATATTTTGATTATCAGGGGAAACAACTAAAATTGATAAGGTTTCCCGGGCTCCTGCGTTTGTACCTATACCAAATGTGGAATTGGGAAATGCGGCTTTAGGTGTAATTGAGGTAGACATAAACATTCATTAAGGATTCCAGTTCAAGTTAGAGAAAAAATGGTAATTAATGGATGTGAATTAATACAGGGAAAGACCGGGATTAAAAAATATTCATGTTAAAAGAAAATCGGTTCTTTTTAACCTCTTTTCCCTCACTCATTGTCATGTTTTTAACACTATCTGACAAATATACGGGATCGAACGGCTTGGTGAGAAAAAGTGACACACCTAACTGAACAGTTTTATTTTTTAGGGTTTCGTCATCTGAATTTGAAATAACAACTGTCCGAATCTTATTTAATACTGAGCTGGAAGATATATGTTCGAGGAATGCGTAATTGTCAGAATCTGCATTTTCTATATCCAAAATAATTACATCTTTATCCAGATCTTGTTGAAGATGGCTTATAGCCTGACCGTAATCAGGAACTGATGTAACAATAAAATCTTTTTCCAAAACTGTATTCATTAAGAAACTTAACGCACTACAGTCCTCAATTGTGAGAATTGCTTTTTTTACCACGATTATAGGTTTTTATAAAGCTGCTGGGTGAATATTACGATTCTTCAGAGGGATAATGGTTGTAATAACAGCTTTAAAGTGGCTATTCTATGTATTATATTAGTTATTAATAAATACAAGTAGATATCAGAGTATACTAAATTGGAGATAGGTTGTTTTTGGTAGGAATTGAGACAAAGGATTGTGTTAAACACTAACACTAAGTTGTAAAACTATGACAAATAATTAATAAAATTTTTTTTTTATTTCTTTTTTTTCGAATATTCATTCCAAGGATACTTAGAAAGGTAAGGTAAATATCAGGCTATTTTTCTCTTAGCCTTATCCCAAAGCACAGTTTGCTTATTGGCGTTGAAGCGGCTAAAACCAATATACAAGGCAATATTCATAAAAACAAAATAGTAGGGGATATACAGCAACTTGACTTTAATATTTTTTGCAGCGAATAGCCACCCGATTGTTGCTGCAAAATAAAATAAGAACTGACCAAACAGTAACAATGCATACAGGTGATTGCCCGGCTCGTTTGCAAAAATTGTTATATTGAGCAGTAGTATAATAGGCAACAATACCGGACAAACAATCCAACGCAGCACCCGGTGAGAAAAATATTGAAACGTTAATTTGCCATACTTGAAAACGTTCAAAAGTTCCTTTAAAAGCACTACAGACTGAAAACCTCCTGCACTTATCCTGATCTTTCTCTTCTGCTCCTCCTTCATAGACAAAGAAGGGGCCTCCGATGCAAAGGCTTTTGGCTCGTATAAAACCCTGTAGCCTTTTTTGCAGATATTCATCGATATCATGAAATCATCGAGCAGGATATTGCTTTCGACCGTCTCAAACAATGCGGTTCTGATTGAAAATAACTCGCCTGCTGCACCCACAACCGTATAAAAAGAGGAATCTAATTTTTTTAGAAAGGATTCATACTTCCAATACAAACCTTCTCCTGCACTGGCCGATCCACCATCTACACTTGTGTTATTGATCTTCTTTTCCCCGGCAACAGCACCTATTTGCTCATCTTGATAATGTTTGATAATTTCTTTTATGCAAGCGGGATTTAATGACGTATTAGCATCACAAAAAATAACAAAAGGCGAAGTTACGTGAGTCATTGCCCGGTTAATAGCTGCTAATTTGCCCCTTCTTTCGGGCTTGTGCAGCAATTTTATCCTTGGATATTTTTGGACGATTTCAGGCCCGTTATCATCAGAACCATCTGTTATAAAAATGATCTCAAGCTTCTGATCGGGATAATCCAGGGCAAAACAGTTGCGAATTTTCTGCTCCAGGATGTCAGCTTCGTTATAAGCCGCCACCAGCAGTGTTACGGCCGGTTCAAATGCTGTTTTTTGTTGAGGAAAGGTTTGCGCATTTCCCTTAACTACTTGTCTAATTTTTAGATAAATCCACAAGATAATTCCATACCCCAGGTAGCTGTAAAAAACAATAAGCAGGGAGATCCAGAAAATAATCTTTATTATTAACATTGAAGCATTTGTGGGCTAAAACCTTGATGGAATTTAGCCTTTTAGATATTGTGATGAACTATGCAGTAAAATTAATTGATAGTTACCTAAAATATATTTGTTAGAACGAATAATTTTTACAAATTTTGCAGTATCCTCTTGAACCGTAATTCAAATTCCTACGTAATTGCCTTGATAAAATAGCACTTTTCAGAGTATGCAATTCTTATTCAATATCTTCTTTTAAATTATAAAGACCCCAAGAAAATCTGATTTCCTGTATACCACCTTACATTAAAAAAACAGGAAATGAAAAATTTAGTTACATTTTTGGCATTTAGTTTCATGCTTGTATTAGGCTCAAACGCTGTGAATGCTCAACCCAATGTACTTGATCCTAACGACCCGGATGTTTTATTTACTACCTCCAACCAGCCAGCCCAGCCAGCCTGGAATAATTACAACATTGTTAAATGGGGGCACAAAGCCCGTTTAAGCTGGAACCCCTATTCGAAAGGATACAAATCTTATTACTACCAAAATATGGTCTTTCGGTTGAAGTTCCCGAAGACTTACCAGCATAATGTTAATGACGGAAAGAAATATCCGTTGTTTATATTCTTCCTCGGCAGGGGTGAAGCCGGCGATATTTATGATAACGAATACCAATTATTGCATGGCGGTGAGTTGCATGCAAATAAGGTGAATGATGGAACCTTTGATGGATTTCTTTTTTATGCTCAGAGTACTACCGGAAATTCTCAGGATTATTTTCCACGTATTTCCAACATTATTGATTCTTTGATAAAATATGTGAAAGTTGATATTGACAGGGTAATCGTAAGTGGACTTTCTGCAGGAGGACAAGCAAGCTGGGATTTTGTATCCAATGCAGGGTATGCCAGGAAAACTGCTGCTTGCTTACCAATTTCTGCGGCCTCAACAAATTATCCAAATTATTATGATAATTTCCTGACAATCCCTATCTGGACAACTAATGGTGGCCAAGATGCTGCGCCTGCTCCATATACGGTTGACTATGTAGTAAATTCTTTCAGAGCCAGGGGTGGAAATATCCGTCAAACTTATTTTCCTAGTATGGGACATGGCGTATGGAACAGCTTTTGGTCCGAACCTGATTACTTTCCATTTTTAAATGTGCAGCACAAGGCTAACCCATTGGTATATTTTCAGCGAAGTGAATTTTGCCCAGGGGAGACTGTTTCAGTAAAACTTGCATTACAGCCAGGCTTTTATGCTTACCAATGGGATAAAAACGGTTCAGTTATTACATCTGCAGTTTCAAATGAATTAAATGTAAACAGTTTTGGAACATACCGTGGAAGATTTAAAAGAACAGCAACGTCTTCCTGGTCTGATTGGTCTCCTATTCCTGTAGCTGTTTCAGAAAAACAAGCTACCTTAACGCCCCCTATCCAGATCAATGGCATATTTAGTAGCATTTTACCTTCAGTAGATGGAAAAACCACTACTCCTTTAATTGTTCCCGGAGTTTATTCAGCTTACGAATGGAGAAGAATTGGTGATAATGCCTTAGTGAGCAGCACCAGTACTTACGATGCGCCTATTGGGTCTTATAAAGTAAAAGTTACTGAGCAATTTGGCTGCAGTAGTTCTTTTTCTGATCCCTTCAACGTAATTGCAGCTCTTGGAACTAACGTGCCGGACAATATTACCAACTTTAACGGAGCTGCATTGTCCAACACTTCCGTTCAATTAGATTGGAATGATAATCCTGCTCCTGTTTATAATGAAACAGGATTTGAAATTTACAGGAGCACTACTTCGGGTAGTGGATATAAAATGGTGACTAAAACAGCAGCAGATGTATTAACATATGTTGATGCATCCCTGCAATCTAATATTACTTATTACTATAAAATCAGGGCTGTTAATAATAATGGTGCTGCACCAGTTAGTAATGAACTGCCCGTAACTACAAAGGCCGACATTTTAGCGCCAACAGCACCCTTAAATCTGCGTGTAACTCAAACTTCCATGTCATCTGTATCGCTTGCCTGGGATGAGTCTACTGATGATGTTGGGGTTTACAAATACGATATTTATATTAATGGAGCCAAGGCATTTATTACCGAAAATACATCTATTGTAGCGGGTAATTTAGATTCATTACAAACTTATTCATTCTTTGTAAGGGCACGGGATCTTGCGGGAAATGCATCACCTAAAAGTAACCAGGTTAGCGCAATTACTGCTTTCCAGGGCTTAAATTATAAATACTATCAGGGAAGTTGGGATGTTCTTCCAGACTTTAATGCGCTAACACCTGTTACTTTAGGCAATACTCCTAATGTTGATATCAGCGTTAGGTCAGTTAATGATAACTTTGGTTTCCTTTGGGAAGGTTACATCACCATACCAACCACTGGCTCATATACTTTTGAAACCCGCAGTGATGATGGAAGTAAATTGTATATCGGAACTTATAATCACACCAGTACCGCTCTGGTAAACAATGATGGCTTACATGGTACTCAATCAGCAACAGGTACGATAACGCTTGCCGCAGGTTCTTATCCTATTGCTATTACATTTTTTGAAAAAGGTGGTGGCGAAGCTATGGAAGTGTATTGGCAAAGTAGCGCCGCCGGAATCATTCGCCAGAAGATACCAAACAGTGCCTTCACGGACAATGTATCAATTCCACCTTCAGCCCTACCAATAGAGCCGTCAAATTTATTGGTAACTGCCGCTTCCTATAAGCGTATTAATCTTTCGTGGACAGATAATAGCAACAATGAGACAGGATTCGAAATTGTTCGTTCTACCAGTGCTGGCGGAACCTACATCCCCGTAGGCACAACCGGGGCAAACGTAAACAGCTATGCAGATACTGCAGGACTGGCATCAAGCACCACTTACTGGTATAAGATCAGGTCTATTAACCAAAGTGGGCAATCAGATTTTATTGCCAGGTTAAAAGGCGCATGGGGCTTAAATGTTGATTACAATGACGCTAGCGGTAATAATAATAACCTTACCTCCGGAAGCAATCCTGCTTTCAACACTACTGATAAGGTAGAAGGGTCGGCTTCGTTATCTCTAAATGGAAGCAACCAATATGCTGATATGCCTTTTAGTGCAAACCGGGCTTTCCCGAGTGATAGCTATACATCCCGCACATTTGCCGCATGGGTTAAACCAAATTCATCTACAATTACATCAACAAATGAGTTAGTAGTTGACATGGGTGGTTCAGATAACGGCCTGTCTCTAAGATTTAACAGCGGCAGCCTGCAAGCAGGTATTGCTAGCAACAACAACAGACAAACAGCCATTTTAAATAATATTGCTTCAAATGCTTCATGGGTTAGCGGTAGTTGGAACCATGTGGCGGTTGTTTACAACGTTAATGTTCTTAAACTTTTTGTAAATGGAGTAGAGAAAGTTTCCACTAACCTGCCGTTTACTTCTGTAGGGAGCTCTACTAACAGAAGCAGACTTTGTGCAACAAATTCGTCGAATGCTTTTAACTCGTCTACTTCTAACACTAACTTTGGCGGATTAATTGATGACGTTAATATTTACGATGAACCTATGGCAACACCTGGATTGATGGCATTAATGAATCAAGCTTATGGATCTGCTACCACAATGAATGCACCTGCTCCTCCTGTTGCACCAACTGCAACTTCGGCAATTGCTTTATCTACTAATAGCATCTCGTTTGTATTTGCTGATAATTCAAATAACGAGATTGGCTTTGAAATATTCAGATCGGTTGGTAACACCAATAATTTTAAGTTACTGACCTCTTTGGCCGCAGGTAATACTGCAAGTGTAAACTATGCTGACAACAACCTTTTCTCCAATACCACATATTATTATAAAGTGAAAGCATTGGGTGAAGTAGGAGAGTCTTCTTTCAGTGGAGTAGTTTCAGCAGCCACACTAAATAATACCCCGGTGTTTACATTGGTAGCCAATTTTTCAATGAGGTATGATGCGCTGAAAACACAAACAATTCAAGCAGTTGATGAGGATGTGGAGGCACTGAGCATTACAGCACGGATACCGTTACCTGCATTTGCCGTTTTAAATTCAACAGGCAACGGTTCAGCCAGTTTAGTATTGAATCCAGGTTCAAGTGCCAACCAGGGCTCTTACCCGGTATCATTAATTGTAACAGATAGTCATAACGGAAAAGATACCCTCGATTTCACAGTTGTTGTAAACAGCAATTATACACCTGTTATAGCACCAATTAACAATGTAACGATGAATGAGGGTACCGCTAATAATTTTGCGATCAGTGCTACCGACCAGGATGGTAATAATACGCTCACATGGGCACTTACCACAGCGCCATCATTTGTTAGCCTTTTGGATAACGGAAATGGGGCAGGCAGTATAACAATGACGCCGGGATTTGCAAACTCGGGCACGTACCCTGTAACAGTATCTGTTAGTGACGGAGCTGGTGGGTTAGCAAGTAAAACATTTACGCTTACAGTGAATGAATTTACACCAGTTGTTGAAAAAGTATACATGAGCATGAAATATTATAGTCCTAATGCTCCTTCACCTTGGAACAATATAGGTACACCTAGTAGTAACAATTTGCTAAACAGTAATGGTCAGTCAACAACTATAGGTATAGATTTCTTAGGTACGCCTTGGAATGCTGGTGATGCTGGTGCAGTTACAGGAAACAATTCTGGTGTGTACCCGGATGCAGTAATAAAAGATTATTTCTGGTTTGGCGCTTACGGCGCTCCGAATACTATAAATGTGAACCTGAAAGGGCTAAACACTTCTTCGAAGTATAATGTTACCATTTTTGGTAGTAGCGCCTGGACTGGTTTGGGAAATAACGGCACAACTGTTTACACCATTAATGGAGTACAAAAACCATTGTATGTTGATAATAACAAGCAGAACACAGTTACATTCAGTTCTATTGTGCCAAATGCATCGGGCATTATTGCACTAAACCTGAGCAAAGGTGCAGCTACGCCATATGGTCTTATTAATGCCATAGTAATTGAAAAGTCAATTGATGATGGTACTGCACCAGTATTGCCTACCAACCTGGTTGCTCAGGCATTGTCAAATGGTACGGCTCGATTAAGTTGGAAAGATGTTGCATACAATGAGGATAGGTACCTAGTTTACCGGGCAACCAACGCTGCAGGACCATTTACTTTATTAAATGCTGGTGCAACCAATGCAAATGATAGCACCTATATTGATGTGACTACTGCAAGCAACACTACTTATTATTATAAGGTAGAAGCTACGAATGTTCATGGCACATCGGGGCAAACAGATGCTGTAAGTGTTGCTTTGGGCAATAAGGCTCCAGCATTAAATGCAATAAACGATTTAATTGTAAAAGCAGGTACAAATGCCGTAGTAAACATAAATGGCATTGATGACCTCACAGATATTTTAACGGTTAGTTTCACTGGCTTACCGTCTTTTGCAAATTATCAAAGTACTGGAAACGGAAAAGGTAACATCAACTTTACACCAACTGTAAATGATCTCGGAATTTACCCTGGTGTGGAAGTAACAATAACAGACAACAACGGTGCATCAGTTTCACGAAGCTTCAAAGTATCTGTAATAGAAAACGAGGTAAGATCTGTATATGTGAACTTTGGTGTGCCAGGTGGCACTCCGCAACCCGGAACATGGAACAATTTCATGACATACCCGTATGCAAACTTACCGCTGTCTTCTTTAAAAGATGATGCTAACGTAACGACAAGTTTCAGCGTACGGCTGTTGCAGCAGTGGGATGGTAACTTTGCCTACGGCATGGTTAACGGAGAAAACAAAGGAATATTTCCTGATAATGTTTTAAGAAGTAGTATTTACACAACCAGCAACACAGCGAGGAGTATTCAAATAGATGGTCTGAATCCGGCCAAGCGTTACAACATTGCATTTGTTAGCTCTCATAATTCAGGGCCAAGCGCACAGGTTACTTTTGTTAATGCAGCCCAATCGGTTTTAGCCGAGTCGAGGTACAATAGCAATAAATCTGAGCAATTAAATGGCATTGCGCCCAATGCTTCAGGTACAATTGTGGTTACCGCTACAAAAGCAGCAGGTGCTTCATTTCTTAACCTGAATGCACTGGTCATACAGGAATACGATGTAGCTGTACCTGTAGTTAGACCTTACTATCTTTTTGCAGAATCTATGCTTGATGCAAATAAGGTTAAGTTAACCTGGGCAGATAGATCTGCAAATGAAACAGGTTTTAGAGTATATCGTGCCACTTCGGTAAATGGTGCTTACACCCTTGTAACTACAACAGCTTCGAAGATTACTACGTATACTGATAATGGTGTAAGTCCAAACGTTCGGTATTACTATAAAATAATGGCAGTTAACGGGGCTCAGTTAAGCAACTATTCAAATATTGCTTCTATTGTGTTGGCACCAAAACAAGTGTACATTAATTTTAACGCCAATTCAGCCCAGAATGCAGGTACTCCATGGAATAACACTAATGGCCCATCGGTTGAAGGAGCAACCTTTAGCAACCTTGCAGACAATGCATCAGGCAACAGCGGTTACCAACTTGAAATAACTAAGGAGTTCAATGGTACAGGCTTTGCCGGAGCTACCGGAGCTGGTATTTTTCCAAGCAATGTGATGGAAAGCAATTACTGGACTGATGCAGGGCAACTCTCACAGGTTAAGTTCAGCAATTTAGATATTCGTAAGAAGTACAGGATCGGTTGCTTTGGTAGCGCTATCTTCCAGGGTTATTCGTTTGCAAATTACACTTGTAACGGAAAGACCGTTCAGCTCAATAGCTTCACCAATAATTCAAAGGTCGTTTACCTGGATAACCTGGTTTCCGAAGATGGAGAATTGATAGTAGATGTTCGTACTGCAGACGGATCACCTTATAGCTTCACTGGTGCATTTACCATCGAGGCTTACGATGACCTCACACCGTATGACCCACCATCATTAAACGGTACAAACCCATCCATTACACCAGATGCTCCTGTAGGCAATGGTGACATAACTGCAAGGAATATTACTGTAAATAATGCGGGTGAAGCAGTATTCGGTCCTGCACTACCTGCGGCAGAAGAACTGGTAGCGGACGCTAAACCAAATATATCGGTATTCCCGAATCCCTTTACAAATAGGATTGACGTTGCTGTAAATAGCAATAAACCGGCGGCCGTTACAGTAATGCTCTATGACCTTAATTCAAGGCTGGTGTATAAATCAGCCTCCATACAACAACAGGCGGGTGTCAATAAGATTTCAATAAATCTACCTACCAATGCTTCCTTGTTACCAGGTAGCTATCTGGTAAGCATTATGATAGATGGCAAACTAGTCAAAACCGTTAAATTAATAAAAGTCAACTAAGGAAGACCAACTATTAAAAAAAATCTGGTACCTTTTGGGTGCCAGATTTTTTTTAATTTGAACAACCTCAAAAACTAAATGCGATGGATCTGTTATATTTTATAAAAGTACTTTTCCGAAAAAAATGGATCATTATTGGCCTTTCGTTTTTAGCTGTGGTAACAGCATTCTTTGTTCTCATTAATAAGCAGCAACTTTATACATCTGTTGCTCAGTATTCAACCGGTTTTACTGCAGAGAAGGTAAAGCTGGTTGACGGAACAAGTGCGATAGATCTTTATATAGTTGATGTTCGATTTGATAATGTAATTGAAACGATCAAGTCCCCGCAGGTATTAAGCAGGGTATCCTATTCATTACTGCTCCATGATCTAATGAACCCTTCGTCTGCCTTTGTTACGTTAACACAATCAAAAAAAGAAACGGCTTTATACAGAGAAGTTAACAAAGACAGCGCCATAATTATACTCACAAATAAGTTAGCAAATAATGAAATATTAAGAACTGATATTAGAGCAGAAAATGGCCTTGCTGAATATTTGAAATTATTTGAATTCGATTATTTCAGCATACTGGAAAAATTGATGGTTAACAGGGTGGCTCGTACTGATTATCTGGATATAATTTATAGTTCACATAATCCTTATCTGTCAGCTACAGTGGTCAATTCTATTGGGCAGGAATTTTTAAATTATTATAGAGGACTAAATTTAAGACGCACTGGAGAAAATGAACAAAGTATAATAGGGCTTGTTGAAGCACAACAGCGGAAAGTTGATAGCCTTGGACAAAAATTACTTGCCGAAAAAATAAGTCAGGGTACTATTGATCCACTTAGCCGTACAACCAGCGCAATGGAAACTGTTACTGAATTAGAATCCCGGCTTGCAGAGGAAAAAGGAAAATACAATCAACACAAGAACAGGTTAGAATACCTTACGGCCCGTTACAATTCCCTTGCAAGTGTCTCGTCATCTTCAAGTAGCAACGACGAAGTGGTGAAATTGATAAACAAAAAGAACCAGCTTGTTGATGAGCTTTCCAGGAAAGGGGGTAACGATCCTGTGCTGGAGAAACAGATTAATGATCTTAGGTCAGAGATCAATTCAAAATCTAATGTAGGTTCAAATAAATCTAAAACAAAAGGCGATCTCGATGATCTCTCTATCCAGATTAATGAAGAAAGGGCTTTATTGAACGCATCTAAAACCACAATAGCTGACTATGACGGGAGGATCAGAAGATATATGGGGATGACAAATGTTAACCCCGGAAGTGGTATTAAAATGGACGCCATTCAAACGCAGTTGGATATGGAAAATAAGCAATTGGGCAATGTAAAGGAAATGTACAACCAGGTGCAGGGGCTTGCAAAAGATGATCCTACTTCTAACTTTATTCAAACAAGGGTAGGACAGCCGCCAGCAGAGCCTAATACCAAAAAGACCATGCTTAAAATGGCGTTGTCAGGAATATCTGTTTTCTTTCTTTCAGCAGTTTTTTTCATATTTCTTGAAATTTTCGATTCTTCGGTTAAAACACCAGGTATGTTTGCCAAGGCTACGCAGAGTAAAGCGGCTAATGTTATTAACTTTATTAACCTTAAACGAAGGAGTGCTACAGATGCTATTATTGAAGAAGGTACGGTTAAGGAACAGCGAAAGATACTTGTGTTTAAAAATAATATTCGTAAGCTCAGGTACGAACTATTGCATTCCGGTAAGAAGATATTTCTTTTTACCAGTACTCAAAGAAAAACCGGCAAGTCAACAATAGTGCAGGCACTTGCTGCAAGTTTACTATTGAGTAAAAAGAAGGTGCTTATCATTGATTTCAATTTTGCGAATAACACATTAACCAATTTTTTTGGTACCGACGTTTTCATCGAGGATGTGGCCAGTAATAATTCCTATACAATTGATAAGAAAATTTCCACAGGAAAAACATCTTATAATGATCTTGAAATAATAGGTTGTGCCCAGCACAATACAACACCAAGTGAGGTGTTATATAATCTCGATGTAAATGCTTTCTTCAGAAATCTGAAACTGTCATACGATTTTATTTTAATGGAAGCGGGAGCCCTTAATAATTATGCTGATGCCAGGGAACTGGCTGCATATGCTGATGGCATTTTTACTGTTTTTTCCGCTGACTGTTCAGTTTTACCAGTAGATATGGAATCATTAAATTTCATTTCAAAAGAAATGAAAGAAAAAGATATGGGCCTGGTTTTAAATAAGGTGTTAACAGAAAATATTAACTCCTGATTACCTGATAATAGTTGCTAATGAAAGCTGTACGACAAACCTGGATAGATTACGCCAGGGGAATTGCCATAATTCTCGTGTTGTACAGGCACGTATTTGAGGGTATAAAAAATTCAGGCATTTCTATTGCAGAATACCTTCCCATTGAACATGCCAACATCCTGTTTTTTAGTTTCCGCATGCCTTTGTTCTTTATTATTTCTGGTTTTTTTGTGGCTGGTAGCCTTGCAAAGCGTGGGTTGAAGTTGTTCGTTAACACCAAAGCCAGCCTTATTCTATACCCTTATTTTCTCTGGGGGATACTGCAGATTACCATTCAGTTGGTTTTAAAGGACTACGTTAATGCTAATCGTACTGTTTACAGTTTCCTCGATTTATTGTATTTGCCAAGAGTGGTAGACCAATTCTGGTATTTGTATGCCCTTTTTAATGTGTCGGTATTGTATGTGCTTAGTATAGTTTTCTTGAAGTTTAAAGCTGTTTACAATGTTGGAGTAGGCATATTCTTTTTCTTCCTTTCAGTGCTGGCATACCAGCATAGCGTTAACCTTGGCTTTGTGGCAGATATTTTACACTATTACCTGTTTTTTGCCACTGGAGATTTATTGAGTGGTTTTGTGAAAAATAAAGATAACCTCAAGTATTTTCAGTCGTGGAAGTTGCTATTACTGGCCGCTATTCCTTTTGCAATTTCGCAATACTATTATTTGTCTAATAATCTGCCATACGCATCAATGAACTATGAGTTTGTTGAGTACTACCAGCCGGTTATTTTCATATTTATTGCGCTAACCGGCGGAGCGTTTGTAATTCTGCTAAGCTTCTTTCTGCAGAAAATAAAAGCAATTTCCTGGCTACATGTATTAGGGCGTCATTCACTGTATATATATGTAGCACATGTAATGGTTTTTGCAGCGATAAGAATATTTATGACAAGGGTACTTGGAATTTATAATGTGCCGATTTTGCTTGTAACAGGAATTATTTTCGGACTCGTTGTTCCTGTATTTATGTATAAATTATCAGTGAAATTAAGCATGAAATGGCTGTTTGAACTGGAGCCTCCTGCAAATAATAAAGTAGTTGGCAATAGTAAACTTTACCTTCACAAAAAAAATGTACAGAATATATCATGAAGTTGCGTAACCCTAAGAGTAGATTTCATCTTAAGATTGGTAAAAATGAAAAAGTACTGGATGTTGGTGGTGGTCATAATCCTCATCCCCGGGCTAATGTAGTGGTTGATAAATTTACTGATACAAACTACCACAGGAGCGGAGATATTAAAGTATTGAATAAGCAGCAATTTGTTGCAGCAGACGGGGAAAACCTTCCTTTTAAAGATGGCGAGTTTGATTATGTCATCAGTTGTCATGTGTTGGAACATGTGGAGGATCCTGTAAAATTCTTAAGTGAAATTTTTAGGGTTGGAAAGAAAGGTTACATTGAAACGCCTTCTTTGTTAGGAGAATGCCTGGCGCCAAGAGAATCTCATAAATGGATACTACACGAACACAACGATATATTATACCTTGTTGATAAAAAAGAACTGGGATTTACTTACGGTTATTATCTTGGCGAACTTATTCAGGAATATCTTCCCAAAAACAGTATTGGATTTAAAATTGCAGAAAGAACGCATCCCAACCTTATGACGGTAAGAATTGAATGGGAACACAATTTCGAATATGAAGTGGAACCAACTGATCCGGAGATCAGAAAATTTTTTACTGGGGGATGGAACGATGAATGGGGAAACGACTTCTTTCCGGAACGGTCGGCCGCCCAGGAGCTAAAAGAGGCCACTATTGCTTTTAAGGACATATGTAAAAGTATTTTTAAATCTAAAATACTTAAAAGGTAGCAAAATTAATGACAACTGAAAAAAAGAATAGCGGCTGGTTGTTGGCGGGAATTTTTAATGGTTTGCAAAAGCTGTCTGTACCAATTTTTGGAGTTATAAGCACTATGTTGCTGGCGCATCAGGCTTTAACAAAAGTAGAGATGGGAGTGTGGTCTCTTTTTCTGGTAATTACTTCTTTTGTAGAGTTGATACGGCAGGCCTTAGTTAAAACTTCCCTCATCAAATACATCAACCATAGTACCAGCCAGGAGCATAAGTTCGTGCTTTCTGCTGCGTTGTTCATGAACATTGTTGTAACCCTGGTGATTATGTTGCTCCTGCTTTTTTTTGGAGCGTTCCTCTCAAAAGTATTGGGAGCTCCGGCCCTTGAACAAATGATCTACATTTTTTTTATTGGGATGATATTGCTTATACCCTTTTCTCATTTTGAATGGATCATGTATGGCAAATCTCAATTCAGGGGATTGTTCTGGACTTTTTTTGTGAGGCAGGGCATCAGTTTGTTGCTTATTGTGGTATACCTGCTTTTTTTTAATAAAATTACACTCAACCAGTTGGTCATAATTTATTGTGGAGGAATCGTAGCGGGAATGTTGGTTGCATGGACTTTTGTAAACCGTTATCTCGAAAGAACTTTTGTGCTTTCAAAAAAATGGCTCGGTCACCTATGGCATTTTGGTAAGTATGTGTTTGGGTCAGGCATCAGTACTTTGGTGTTTTCTAGTGCATCTCAAATGATGCTGTCTCCTTTATTGGGAAGTACTGCG
>JBBSKH010000081.1:0-16603 GCA_038256495.1 Chitinophagales bacterium | reverse complement strand
GTATTTAAACAAGAATACAAGGTAACGCCACAAGAATGGAGAATCAGTAATTAATGTTGTTAGATTGAAAACAAATAAAAATTCCCTTTTCCCTGATCGGTGTCTCGTCGACCAATAGGAATAAGATGCTGAAAATATCCCATAGAAAGGTGAATGTGTCCTTACAGCAGAAAAGGTTTATGTATACCTTAGCGTACCAATAATCTACGGCGGGGTGGCAAGATGTTGATGTAAGCCGGTATGCCGTGGGTTTGTACTTACTGAAAGGGAATGGCAACACCATTAAAATCGTTATACAATAAATTTAAAACAAAAACAATGAAACAGTTATTAATTTCAGCATTGTTGGTTATTACATTTTCTGCCAACGCTCAAGTGGGCGTAGGCACCACCACCCCCGCTGCATCGGCGCAACTGGATGTAACCTCCACCACAAAGGGATTTTTACCACCAAGGATGGATTCAACTCAGCGCAATGCAATTGTTTCTCCACCGGCAGGGCTTACCATTTATAACACTACCAGCAAAGGTTTTGAATGTTATAATGGAACGGCTTGGTATGGCACGGTACATTTTATTGGCGAACGTTATGGTGGCGGCTTTGTATTTTATGTATATGATGGCGGGCAACACGGATTAATAGCTGCCACTGCCGACCAAAGTACAAATAGTCAATGGTCTAGCGCTTCATTCACTAATGTCCGTGCCAAGGCAGATGGTATTGGAGCAGGTTTGAAAAATACCGCGATCATTATTGCAATAATGGGACCAGGTGCCACTTTTCCTTTTGCGGCCACTTTTTGCAACCAATATTCAGTTACAGTAAGTGCTGTAACTTATGGCGATTGGTATCTACCATCAAAATACGAATTGAATTTAATGTACCTTCAAAAAGCGGTGGTTGGTGGTTTTGCTGATAGAAGCTATTGGAGTTCCAGCGAGAACGATAGCACCACCGCATGGACCCAGGACTTCACCAATGGCACCCAGCAAAACTGGCAGCTCAAGGACTTCGGCCACTATGTTCGTGCTATCCGGGCTTTTTAAGTACCTGCCTGCCGGACAGGCAAGTTTAACAATTTAGCTATTGATAGTTACCGCGGCGCGGTCGAATTTTTGAGGTGCTGAAGTTAGAAAATACCGACACAGCAGCAAGCCGTTAACATTAGCGATCATTGTAAAACGACATCCAGCAAATATTTAATAATCTACTAAACATAGCAGACGACCAGTTAATAAAACAATTTCAATTAGTAGAATATAATTTCTGCCGATTATATAGATCTTCAATCTTTTATTTGGGTAATGGGGTCAGAAGAATCCTGATTAGGTTTATTTACCCGTAAATATCATTTTGCGTGTATTTTGTTTTTTTTTAATGGTTGGCGTCTACACCAGCCATACTTTTTTTGGTCCAGGCTTCGGTTAGTGAAGTCACCAACGGATAAAAAAAGACAATTAAGAAGAAAATTCAAAACACTCAGGCCTGGTAACTAGCCAGCGTTTCTTTAGCTGGTATAAAAGTTATTCCCAGTTCTTTCTTTGCCAGCTCATTGCTGTATACCACAACCGGTTCGCCTTCCGGATTTTCTTTATTTAACATTAAGGTTATATCTGACACTTTATAGCTTTCGCTGGAAAGCAAATAATTTTTTCCATGCAGGCCAGGATTGGTTGCGGCTTTAAAAACTGCTTCTGCCACATCCGCCACATCTACAACAGCCCAGAGAATATTATTATCGTAAAATGATTGAATGAAAGGGTTGGGGGCTATTTTATTTTTGAATAAATACTGTATGCCCATAGAAGTAGAATCCTCCCTTTTAGAAAGCGCCATACCCATTACCCCGGTGGGTGAAACGCTAACAATTTCGAAAGGCAATTCCTTATGCTGGGCTACAAAATTTACGACTGCCTTGTTGGCAATAAATTTCGCTTGTGCATACGGATGGCTTTCTTCGCTCATGTAGAAAGGGTCAGCTTCGCTGATCACTTCACCCGCTACTTTGCCCGCTGGCAGCAGCGGAAAATTTGTATTCATTGCTCCAACTGACGCAATGAACACGACTTTTTCAATTCCCTGGGTATTGAGAACTGTCTTCAAAAAATTCTCCGTGCCTTTGATGGTGGGATCAAGCAGCTCTTTTTGTACATCTGCCACTTCCAACTGAAATGGCGTGCCGCCATGTACCACCATTGCACATCCACTTAGGAATCTTTCCAGTTGCTTTTCATCTGCCACATCCAATTGCATTACTTCAAGATTTTCTGCATTGGGCAACTCAAATAAATGCGCATACTTACTTCGGTTTGCTAAGTCTGTTGTAGATACCCGTACCTGGTAACCCTCTGATAAAAATTTCTTTGTGTTGTAGCTGCCGATGAATCCGGAGCCGCCGATAATTCCTGCTTTTTTCATAATTTACTTTTTTTGTTCCCGTCTGTGGATGCAGGCGGTTGTTGTTTTAAAATTTTATTCTTCATTTAATTGTTGGCACCCTTATTTAATGTTTGGTGTCTTCACCAACCCAGTTTGAGATTTCGGTTGGAGAGGACTCCAACCGATAAAAAAGGAAAAGATTCTATTGTGTAATAATGAACATCAACATGCTGTTCATTTATGCTTAATCATTTGCATCAATAAATAAATTCCACTTACTACTGCTACAAAAATGACCATGGACAATACTTCCCATTTGCTTAAACTGGTGAGCAGCCAAATGATGGCTGCAATACCGATGAGCGGAATAACCAATCCGCCAGGAATCCTGAATGTTTTTTCTGCTGACTCCTGTTTCTTTCTTCTTAATTTGATACTGGCCAGAATAACCGACAGGTAAATAAGCAGTATGGCGGCGCTTGCCAACACAGCCAGTTGTTTAAATCCACCTGCAACAGAAAGTATAAAAATCATGGTACCATAAATAATTATGGCCCAGTAAGGTGTGGCAAATTTTGGATGAACTTTCCCAAGTATTTTCGGAAACAAGCCATCTTTGGCGCCGGCAAAAAGTAATCGTGGCGTTGCAAGTACATCACCACTTACCGTAGTAAAGCAGGAGAATGCGGCCGTAAATAACAGGATGGTGGCTCCCACGGGGCCAATGATTTTTTCGGCAATGGCAGCCAGCGGAGCATCTTTTACTGCAGCCATTTGTGAACCCAATACACCCTGGGTTACCGTCTGCAGCAGCAAGTAAACGATAAGAATCACCAGGCCCGCCAGTAAAATACCCAAAGGTACTGTGCGTTTTGGATTTTTTATTTCACCACTTACACTAAGTGCAGATTCAAATCCGGCGAAAGCAAAAAATAAAACCAGGGCCGTATTACCAAACGATTTCAGAGAGGGAATATGATCCCAGTAAAGATTATCTGTTTTGATATAGCCAAAGCCAAAAATGATGATGGCAAGAAGTGGAATTAATTTTACCAGCGTTACGAATTTAATAAAGGACAACCCTTGTTTAGCACCACGTATATTCAGCAATACCATAAAACTCATCAGCACAAAAAAGAAAACAGCCCGAAGCCAGGGATTTAAGAAAACAGGAAAAACAACTGCCAGAGAATCGACAATGATATTCAGCAAAGCTGCATCACTTAAAATACTCCAGCCAAAAAAGAATAACCAGTTAACAATAAAGCCGGGAAATTCGCCAAAGGCGGCCACCACATAAGCATACGTACCACCACTGCTTGTTACACGGGAACCAGTTTCTGCATAACATAGCATGATAGTGGCGAGCATGATAGCACAAAATATATAACTGAATATACCGAATGCACCCATTTCAATACCCACTACAGCGGGTAAAACAAAAATGCCTGCTCCGATAGTAAAATTCACGATGGTTAGGGCAAGCCCTGATACGCCTACTACACGTTGTAAACCTTCATCTGTTTTTGCAATGGCCATGCATTGTTGGTTTAGGTATGCTGAACCCGGCAATTACAATGTGTAATTGCCGGAATGCTTTCCATTAGATTGCCACATGTTGCCAGCGTGGCGCTCAACGTTTACTAAGGTTTTGTTTTCTTTTGAGGAATTGCCGCAGATTTATTTGCCGGTTTTTTCTTTATGTTTCAGGAGGAGAGGTGTGCTTATTCTAAATAAGTGTTCAATATAACGTAATACTTACTGAACCCTTCAAATTTAAGAACCCAATGACTTCAAATTTTGTACAAATGCGACATTTTTAATTTTTCAAAACATTTATGATGATCTGTTTAGCAAATAATTTAGTTAATTACTTTGCTTCATTTGCTTTTAGTACCCGTAAAAGGTTTCCTCCTAAAATTTTATTGATATCTTTTTTAGTGTATCCTTTTTCTACCAATGCTTTTGTAATTACAGGATAGTTAGTAACATCATCCAATTGCTGTGGGGTAAGATTGATGCCATCAAAGTCGGAGCCGAGCCCGACATAATCAACGCCTACCAGTTTCACGATATAATCAATATGATCAATAAGCATAGACAATGGCGGGCGAATGGCATTTGCCTCGTCAGCGTATTTACGATAAAGCGAACTCACTATATAAAATTCATCCAACCCGGTTTTTAACAATGAATCTTTTTCGGCTTTATGTTTTTGCAGGAAAGCTTCTTCTTTTTTATCAAAACTGGTATCAATAAACCCCGGGTGAAAATTCACTTGAATTACACCACCGTTTTTTGCAATGGCTTTTATCTGGTCGTCCTTAAGATTGCGGCGGCTGGGTACCAGGCTGTACACTGAGCTGTGCGAAGCAATGATTGGTTTTGTAGTTATTTTAATTACATCCCAAAAACTCTGGTCGCCAAGATGGCTCACGTCTATCATCATACCCAGTTCATTCATACGCCTTACAACCTGCTTTCCAAAATCCGTTAAGCCTTTACGTTTTGGAGAGGTTGCAGAAGTCCCCTCTTCGGGGCGATTTAGGGGGCCCGTTTCATCTGCTGCACTCGTTGCCCAGGATGGCGCAATATTATGAGTGAGGGTAAGATAACTTGCTCCCCGGTTGTAAAAAGCTTCCAGTTTACCCAGGTCATCTTCTATCATATGACCACCTTCTACGCCAAACATTGCGGCGATCTTTTTTTCTTTCACCACTTTCATCAGCTCAGCGTAATTAAACACTTTTACTATTTTATCAGGGTTACGTGCTGCTACAGCATCAAGGCTGTCCATCTGCCGGTTGGCATAAGCAAATGGGTTTTTAGTATCACCATCACAATACACAGAAAATATTTGAACATCAAGCCCACCTTTTTTCCATCGGACCAGGTCGCTATGCGTTTTACCGGTAAGGTTCTGGTCAAACACTATTCCCACATCCGCAGCTTGCATCAGGATATCATTGTGGGTATCTACCACGATTGCTTTGCGGTGAATTTTCTCAAATTTTTGAGCCTGCGTTTGCATAACAAGAAGGCAGCTAAGAACGATGGACAATAATCTCATTAATATTTATTTCTTTTAACTGGATTAAAAAAACTGGTTTACAAAATGTGTTATTCTCCCATGGTTATTACCAGAAAACAGGGTTTGTTTTGCTGATAAATAAATTGGCCGCCTTAATGCACAATGCAAAAGCTAACGTTTCCGGTGTTGTAAGAGAAGGTTATTTCAAGCGGTTTTAAAAAAGCCAATATGAGCTATTACTTCGTTTAAAATTAACAGCTACATTTATAAAAAGACATTTGCACGGTACAATTTCTGCAAAATATCGAATAGGTAATTCATCAAATTAGTTTATAAAACATTAATGATGTGGTGCTTTGGCCTTTAACACGCCGCCTGAAGCTTCTTTTATGCTTTGAATAAAAATAAAAGATTTTGGATCGATAGTTTTGATGGCATCTTCCACATTCCTGATTTCTAAACGGGTGATGATGGTAACAATGATCTCGCAATCGGTTTTTACGTTATAGTTACCGGGCAGGTAACCCCGCTCGCCTTTGTAAACGGTAATACCTTTACCAAGTTCGTTTACAAGAAAACTTTTTACCTCTTCCTGTTTAGAACAAACAATATTCATGGCGGTGTATTCTTCTATACCATCCACTACATAATGCGTGGCCCTTGTTGCAGTAAAATAAGTAATAATGGAGTACATGGCTGTTTCAATACCAAACTTAATTGCGGCTACGGCAAAAATGATAATATTAAGAAGCATAATGATCTCACTATTAGAGAAGCCGGTTTTGCGGCGGGTAAATACGGCAATTACTTCGGCACCATCAATTACACCACCAGCCCTTATTACAAGCCCAACGCCGGTGCCAATTAAAATTCCACCAAAAATTGCTATCAATAGTTTGTCTTTGGTGATGGGTCCGGGGTCAATAAAAAGCAATCCTATGGCCAATAACAGCACGGCGATGGTGGTTTGAACTGCAAAGGTTTTCCCTATTTTTTTAAAACCAAGGTATATGAACGGTGCGTTCAATATAACTACAATTATACTGATGTTAATGTGTGATATTTCGTGAATGAGGATGGAGATACCAGTAACACCGCCATCCAGAAAATGGTTGGGAATCATAAAGCCTCTCATTGCCAGCACGGCCAGAGCAGTGCCTAAAACAATATTGAACAGGTTTTTTGCATGCCATACTTTATTCCATTCTACAACATCTGCTTTGCGTTTCTTTGCCATCTACCTGCTGTTTTAATGCTATAAATATAAAGTTAGTTTTTGGATAATGGTTTTATATATAGGCAGGCGTTGATCAGTCTGCAGCTTTACCCTTCTCCCCGGTAAACCAGTCTTCTTTGTTTTTAAATAGCAAATTAAAAGTTGTGAGCGTACCATAGCAGCGGGTAATATATTGTTGCATATTTACCTTCTCTTCATCAGCCAGGCCCTTATGGCTGTTGATGTTTTGCTCCAGCACCCTTAGCCTGTCTCGCAGCATTACAATTTTATGAAAGAATTCCTCTACCGGAATCTCTTTTGGCTTAAGTTGTTTATCGGCGGGTTGCAAAAGCATGGTACCACCCAGCCATTTATCTCCAAGAGAAACTGTTTCTGTAATGCCGCCCCATTGCCGTAAAATCTTCAACAAAGATATTTCTACTGCGGATACCGTTTCTATTTCAGCGGTAACATGCTCTGCAATGATCTCTTCCAGTTGTTCATCTGTTTTATCAATTTCCTTTACGCCGTGGTTAATAAAGCTGATGAGGTAGCTGGCATAGCGAACTGCTACAATAACACCAGGTCCGAATTTAATATGTTGTAAACGGGTACCAATGCCAAGGTTCATTTGTTGTGCTTCCATGCTTGTTTGCTGTTTTAGATTCTTGCAGAGTTTAAATATTATTTTATTTTTTTGAAATCGTATGGGTTGTACTCAATAAAATCTGCCACCTTAACGGTTACACCGGTAACCTTTCCGTTATTAACCATAAACGGAAAAACCGCATGGCTAAACACCGGGTCGTTAAAGTCTGCAAAGAAACGGTTGCCACCTAGTGGCTGCAATGTTGCCGTCAAGTTAGGGTGGTGGCCAAAATGCATGGCAAGCATTCCCTTATCCATTACCACTTTCATGTTGCCGTATATTTCATTGGTATACTCACCGGTGTAAGCGTTGTTGGGCAATGCAGCCGGAACTTTTAAAGCAACAGAGTCTTTTAGCTTTTCTGTTTTTTTTGCTTCGTTATTTTTCTGCATGTTATAGTGAGTATAATACACATTGCTATAGTTCCGATATTGGTTGCCCAGGTATGCATCCATTATCTCCCATTTTAGCGCTTCATAAAAACTATTCTGGTCTGTATTTGTAAACACAATAATACCTAATTTTTCTTCCGGTATAAGGGTAACGCTTGTTACAAATCCATTTACACCACCGGTATGCGATACTATTTTTTTACCGCTGTACTCATCTACAAACCAGCCAAGGCCATAGAGGCTGAAATGCCCGCTGTTATACATTGTACCTCCGTTGCCGAGTATAGCATGTGGCGTCCATGTTTGAGCGATGGCAGCGGAGGGTATAACAGTTTCACCATTGTATTTGCCACGGTCAAGTTGGGCCATCACCCAATGGCTCATATCGTTAACGGAAGAGGCAATGCTGCCTGCGGCACCAAGGTTATCTATTAAAGGAATGGGAATTTTTATGAGCTTGCCTTCATCTATAGTATGGGCGCTGCTATGATTTTCTGCATTCACAAAATCTTTAGTTAGTGCCAGAGTGCGAGCCATTTGCAATGGCTCAAATATTTTTTTGGTTAGAAAGTTTTCCCAGCTTATGCCTGTTACTGCGGGGATGATTTCGCCGGCGGTAACAAATGCAGCATTGGTATATCCCCATGTTGTGCGGAAAGGATATGCTGCTTTAAGGCGTCCCATTTTCTCTATCACATCTCTACGAGTAAGGTTACTGGTCCAGTAGCTGAAATCGCCCTGGAAAGTACGCATACCCAACCGATGGCAGAGCAAATCTCTTACAATAGCTTGTTCGCCGGCCGCTTTGTTTGCTAACTTAAACCAGGGCAGCCACTTTGTTACTTTATCATCCAGCGAAAATTTGTTTGCAGTATCCTTGCCGGCGTCAAGCATGGCCATTGCTGTAGCAGTAAAGGCCTTTGTATTACTGCCAATGAGGAACAGCGTGTTTTCATCTACCTTGTCGGTAGTGTTTATTTCCCGCACCCCGTATCCTTTCATCAACACCTCTTTGCCATCTTTAACAATACAAACTGCCACGCCGGGTATTTGCCATTTTTCGAGCCCTGACTGCACATAGGCATCCAGGCTGTCTTTTACAAAAGTTGGGGTACTGGCCTGTTGGGCAAAACACTGCAGAGAAAATGTAACGAGTAAATAAACCAGTATTTTTTTCATCATGAAAAATTTTAAGGAAGTATAATATACTCATTTTGTTTGCAACCTCATTACGATTTGTTATAAGTAACTTTAAACTGTCATGTTTATAGCAATTAAATTTGCTCCAGGTTGGTCTTCGTAAATTCATTTTGAAGGTTACCTGTATTTAAAGTGCTTGCGGGTTCAAACAACATAACAGCCACTTCTTCTGCCGCCACCGGCCGGTGTTCTACACCCCGCGGCACTACCAGAAATTCATTCTCCTGCAGCTCAACAGTTTTGTCCCTGAATTCGAGCAGCAACTTGCCACTCAACACCAGGAACATTTCATCTTCATGTTCGTGCTGATGCCAGGGAAAACTTCCCTTCAGCTTTACCAGTTTTACGTGCTGGCCGTTTAATTCAGCAGCAATTCGTGGGTTCCAGTAATCTGTTATCTGGTTTAATTTTTCGGTGATATTTATTTTAGTCATATCGTAAAATTAATAAAAAGCAATACCTTAAGAAAGCAAGATAACAGGACTGAAATTAAAATTTACCGTTGATGATTATGGCAGCTACGAATTCAATCTAATTTTAGAAAAAACTAATAGAATTACTTGCGGTAATTCTTACAACAAAAAAATCCCGGCCACGCCGGGATTTTTTTTGAAAATATAAACGATTTTATTTTTTTGTAAAAAATTCTACGGTTACATCAACGTCTCCGCCATCATCTACCAGGGTTACCAGGTTGTTTTCCTGAACTTCCCCCTGCACGGTCACCTTCAGCGGTTTTAATTCGTCCGTTAAGGTTTGAACAAAATTAATATGGTAGCTACTGTTGCCATAAGTGTAATCAATATTGAACCGTTCCCATTCAGCAGGTACGCAAGGGTTAAAGCCAAGCTGGTTTCCTTTTTTTTGCAGCCCGATAAACGAATCTACAATCAACTGGTACATCCAGCCTGCCGACCCTGTGTACCAGGTCCAGCCGCCCTGGCCTTTGTGCAGCGGTTCTGCATAAACATCGGCAGCTACCACGTAAGGTTCGGTTTTGTACACCGCAAGTTTTTCAGCGGTATTGCCCCGGTTTAGCGGATTAATCATTTGCAACAACTCCCAGGTTCTTTTACAATTGCCTACCTTGGCAAAAGCCATCACCAGCCAGATGGCAGCATGGGTGTACTGGCCACCATTTTCTCTTACACCAGGAACGTAACCTTGTATGTAGCCGGGGTTTAAGGTAGATTTATCGAAAGGCGGATTGAACAACTGTATGATGCCGATCTCTTTTCTCACCAGGTGTTCATCTGCCGATTGTAAGGCCTGTATACTGCGTTGTTTATCGCCTCCGCCAGATAATACCGACCAGCTTTGTGCAATGGAATCTATCTTGCACTCCTCGTTTTCTGTTGAGCCCAGCGGAGTACCGTCATCAAAATATGCCCTGCGGTACCAATCTCCGTCCCATCCATTTTCCCTGATGTTAATCTTTAATTTTTCTGCGTCTTCCAGGCATTTTTTCGCAAAAGCACCATCATCTTTTATCCGGGCAACATCGGTAAATGCTACCAGTATCTCGTATAAGAAAAATGCCAGCCAAATGCTTTCGCCTTTACCTTCTTCCCCTACTTTATCCATACCATCATTCCAATCTCCAGACCCGATCAATGGCAAACCATGGCGCCCAAAACGCAACCCATTTTCTATGGCTTTTTTGCAATGTACATACAGCGTGTCAGCTGCGTCGGACCTGATGGGCAGGTCGTAATAGGATTCTTCTCCCTTGTTTAATGACCTGCCTTCCAGGAAATGAATTTGCTCATTAAGTATTTGCTCGTCGCCGGTAGCATGTACATACCTGCTGCAAACGTATGGTAACCACAGATAATCATCGGAACAGGTGGTACGAACGCCTCGGCCGGCAGGAGGATGCCACCAATGCTGTACATCACCCTCTCTAAACTGGCGTGATGCGGCTAGCAGAATCTGCGCTCTTACCATTTCAGGGCTGGTATGCATTAGCGATAGTACATCCTGCAACTGATCCCGGAAACCGAAGGCCCCGCCAGACTGGTAGAAGCCGCTGCGGCCCCAAATGCGACTGGCTATTGCCTGGTAGTTCAGCCAGCCATTTGCCAATATATTCGTAGCCGTGTCGGGTGTATAAATCTGTACCCTGCCAAGCGTGCGGTTCCAGTATTCGTGTACTTTAAGCAAGGCATCGTTTACCATGTTCTTCGCCTGTAAAGTTTGCAATAATTGCAAGGCATGCTTCCTGTCAGTGCCTGCGCCCAGGTAAAAAACCAATTCATGCTCTTCTTCTTCTCCCAGTTCAAAAGCTACCTGCAAAGCTGCACAGGGATCAAGTGCGGCGCCTGTTTTGCCAGAAAGCCGGGCCCTGTTCAGGCCATCAGGGATGCTCATCTGCCCGTTCCTGCCAAGAAATTCTGTACGATCGGTAGTGAAAGTTTTGTTTGTTCCGCTTGCGCCAAAAAATGCAACCCTTTTGGCAAAGTCTGAGCTGTAAACGTTCCAGGCAAGCAATGCTCCCGTGGCTTCATCCTGGCCGGTAATGGTATGCTTTACGTATTTAGATCTTAATTCTCCCAGCACCCATTCTACATAACCGGTGGCAGATAGTTTTCTTTTTCGGCCGGAGTTGTTACGAACTTTAAGCAGCACAAACTTTACCGGTTGCTCAATATCAGTAAACACGGTCATTTCAGAGAAAATTCCATCATCACTATGCTCAAAAATACTGTAGCCAAAACCATGTCTGGTTATGTATGGTGAACTGCCGCGGCAGGGTAACGGTGCCGGAGACCAGAACTTGCCGCTCTCCTCATCCTTCAGGTAAAAGGCTTCTCCTTTAAGATCTGTTACGGGATCGTTGTTCCAGGGGCTCAGCCTTATTTCGTGTGCATTTTCAACCCATGTATAAGATTGCCCGTTCTCTGTAATTATGCTGCCAAATCCGGGGTTGGCCAATACATTGATCCATGGTGCCGGCGTTCTCTGCTGGCTGCTGGTGCTAATGATGTATTCTTTTCCATCCTGTGTAAAGCCACCAATACCATTGTCAAACAGCATATCCTTCCTGGGCTCTACGGTTGTGTACACAGAAGGGTAGAACTTTGTAGGAGTGAAGTAAGGAATACTGGTTTTAACTTTTGCCCTGCGGTTCATCTGTTCTTCCAGGCTGCCAAACTTGTCTGATATTACCATATGAGCTACCGACTGAAATAATATCCGGTCCTCATTGGATATCTGTTCTGCAGAACGGATGTAGATACCGCCGGGCTGGTCTTTAAGGTCGTAACCGGGGCCGGGCGCAATCAATCCCTGTATTTCATTTTGCAGATCCTGCCGGTAGCCGCCGTGGTCATCATTCCAGATAACAAGGTCTACCACAAGGCCTTTGAGGCGCCAATACAAATGTGCCTGTACCATTTGTTTTACCAGCGAAATATTACTGGAGTCTTCAATTTGCACCAGTACTATGGGGATATCACCAGAAATGGAGTAACTCCAAAGGTCTGACTGCCCCCTGTGATTTTTAATGATGGTTGCAGGATCGGTTCTTAAATAAGCATTTGAATATACAATGGAGCTTGCAAGCTTAGCATACAATTGCGCATCTGCCTCCGCGGCATTTATCTGGCGTAATATCACCTGGCTGTGCGTCCATGCCAGTTCCAGCACCCGGTTAAAGATGTGGCGCTCCTGGTATTTATCCACCAGGCCAATGCAGCCTTCACGGGTTTCGGCCATACCAGTAATGATATCAACGGTTACTGATTCGTTGCCCAGCAGTTCTATCCGGTACTGGATGGAAACAATGGGATCCAGCACAGAACCACTATGGCCCTGCAAAGGCTCACTACCTTTCATAGCCTGCGGATTATGCACCTGGTTGCCACGGCCAATAAATTTATAACGATCTGTTTCATAAGAAATGCCCGTTACTTCTGCATCGTGCACTTTCATCAGGTGAAACATCCACGGCGTTTTTTCTTCCATTGACCTTGGCCGGCGGGTACAAATGATGGCCTGCCGTTGTTCATTAATTTCTGTTTGTACAAACAGGTTACTAAAAGCAGGGTGCGATTCATCTGCCGCCTGCGTTGCCAGCACTACTTCTGCATAACTGGTTATTTCCAGCGATCTTTTATGGCGTGACCTGTTAGTGATATGTACCCTCCGCAGTTCTATATCATCTTCCGGCGATACCACGATCTCGGTATGGGTTTCAAGAGAGAAATCCCTGCGCCGGAATTCGGCCCGGCTTTGTGAAAATACGGCCTCATAATTTTCGCCTTCCTGCAGGCTGGGCTGATAGGAAGCAGACCAGTAGATACTGCTTTCCAGGTCCCGTATGTAACAGAAACTGCCCCAGTTGTCAAGCGTACTGTCTTCTCTCCAGCGGGTAACGGCCAGGTTTTTCCATCGGCTGTAACCTCCGCCGGCATTGGTTACCATTACATGGTAGCGCCCGTTGGAAAGTAATTGTACTTCGGGCACGTCTGTATGCGGTGTTTTCAACACCCTGATGGAAGCATCGCTGCCGGATACCACGCTGGTATCGCCTGCATGCACGCTGGGCGAATAGAAGGTAGCTACTCTTGGTACCTTTTCCTGTAACAACAGTAAAGCCGATTTTAAATGCACTTCATTCTCGAAGAGTTGTTGCATGGGTTTGTTCAACAACAGGTAAGCAATGGACAGGAATGACATACCCTGGTGATGTGCCATAAAACTTTTAATAATATGGTGTTCCTGCTTTCTCCTTAACCTCGATGGTGTATAATCGATTGCTTCGTAAAAGCCATACCTGCCTTCAAAGCCCTCGGCTTTCAGCACCTGCATATTATCGTAGGCTTCGTTTGGCAGCACCATTAGCGCCATCGCAGTTGCGTAGGGCGCTATCACCAGGTCTTCGCCAAGGCCTCTTTTAAAACCAGTACCCGGAACACCGAATGCCTTGTATTGGTAATTAAGGTTTGCATCCAGCATGTTATAGCCAGACTCTGATATGCCCCAGGGAATACCCCGCTGCTTACCATATTCAATTTGCTTTTGCACTACGGCCTTGTTGCTTTGGTGCAGCAAGGTATTGTCGTATGTAGGCATCACCAGTAACGGCATCAGGTACTCGAACATTGATCCGCTCCAGGAAAGCAGGATGGGCGCATTGCCCATATTTGTCAGTTGCCTTCCCAGGGAAAACCAACTGTCCTGTGGTATTTTGCCCATAGCAATGCCAAGGTAGGTGCCAAGCCTGGCCTCAGAGGCCAGCAGGTCATAGAAGCCGCTGTCTTTCCGGTGCTCTTCTACATTGTATCCAATAGTAAGCAGGTGCTGGTCCTTATCAAAAAGGAAACTGTAATCTATATCTGCCAGTTGCATACAAATGGCCGAAAGCCGTTCTATGGTAAGAATCTGCTCCTTTGCCCTTCTTCCTGCGTTAGTGATGGCAGTACGGAAGCTGTTGAGCCAGTCGTTTTCCTCATCGGTGTTTTCATCTTTATAAAAGCTGATGATTTTTTGCAGCAACACCTGTTCTATTAATGCTATTTGCTTTAGCGTAGGAACGGCGGGCAATTGCGGCAGCAGGCTTGTAAATTTATCAGGCACTTCTTCAAATAAAAGCCATGGCGCCATTGAAGTGATCAGTTCTTTTTGCGACTGTAGTTGTTGATGTAGTTTCTGCCACCAGATGGCTTCATCACTTTCTGCATCGGAAGGAGCAGGCAGGTCTTCCAGTACTATCTCAATAGCTTCGATGTACACTTTTATCTGCCTTAGCGTATCAATATGCTCGTGTGAAGTTTCGTAAATCTGTTCTCTTAGTTTAATAAGTACTTCCTTCTGGCTGCTGTACTCAATAAGCACATTCACAGTATCTGCAATACCGTTAAAAACTTCTTTGCCTAATATCTTTTTTTCCGGTAATGCAGCAAGGCCCTGCTTCAGGGTTACCAGGTGTCCTGCAAAATTGCCACTATCTACCGTTGATACGTAACGTGGAAATAAAGGAGACAAACTGTTAGTATCGTACCAGTTGAAGAGGTGTCCACGGAACATTTTCATTTGCTGGATGGTATTAACCGTATTGTTGGTTCTTTCCAGCAATTGGAATAAAGTGATATATCCAAAATCGTAGGCCGTTAAATTTGATAGTAGCGACAGCCCGATATTGGTAGGAGAAGTGCGGTGAGCGATTCTTTCCACCGGCTCCTCTTGGTAATTATCCGGCGGCAGCCAGTTGTCTTCGGCGGTTACGAATTTTTCGAAGAAAGCCCATATTTTCCTGCCAAGCATCCGCACTTCTTGTACTTTATCTTTAGATAAAACCTTGTTGGAAACAATGCTGCTGCGGCTGATGATATAGGCAATTCCTGGCGCCAGCATCCAAAAACCAAGAAAAGGAAATGCAATGAGCAAAGTTGCGGGTGCAAAAAAGCTGAGGTACGAATACACAGCGATGGAGAAAAATGGTTCAAACCACATTTCCCTGTAAGATTGCAGCATAGACAGGTCAGCCTGTGAGCCAACGCTGTAGGGGTTCCACTCCAGCAACTTTTTGTGTGATACAAACATGCGCCATAATGTGCGCAGTATTGCAGACAAGTTCATAAACACTTCGTAAGGAAGGAAAATGAAATTGAGCATTTGCAACACAAAATTGTTGAAGGCTGTGCGGCTGGTATACACCAGTTGCTGGGAAAAAACTACATCCTTGGGTTTGCGGAAAAGTTCCCAGAAAAAACTTACCACAGAGGGCAGTACAATGATGAGGGTAACTGCTAATGTCCAGAACCATGCAACCGATGAAAATACCCACCCGTATAACAATAATCCCAACAGGCTGGTGGGCACCAGGCTGCGGCGGATGTTATCAAATATCTTCCATTTGGAAATTAAGCTCAGCGGATTTTTGCGCAACTTCCTGTCCTCGCCGGGCACCCATGGCAATATCCACCTGCCCACCTGCCAGTCTCCTCGAATCCAGCGCTGCCGGCGTTGCATATCTGTGCGGTAATGCATCGGGTACTCTTCATATAATTGTATATCCGTAATAAGGCCCGATCGGGCATAACATCCTTCCAGCAGATCATGACTTAGTATCCTGTTCTCAGGAAAGCGGCATTTTAAAGTCTTTTCAAATGCATCCACATCATAAATACCTTTACCAATGTAAGATCCTTCGGCAAAAAGATCCTGGTAAACATCAGAGATGGCTCTTGTGTAGGGATCCGTTCCTGTTTCTTTGCTGTATAACTGCGCATAGGCGGAACTGTCTGCTGCAGGCAAACTGTTAGATACCCTCGGTTGTAAGATGCTGTAGCCTTCAGTTACCCTTTTTTTCTTTTCGTTATATTCAGGCTTGTTTAAAATATGCGCCATAGAGCCAATCATCTTCCAGGCGCTTTCCCTTGGTAACTGGGTATCAGTATCCAGCGTAATTACATATTTTATGTGTGAGAAAACATCGCGGTTGCCCACGATCTCCGAAAAATTTTCTATGCCATTTCCTCTCAGCATCCTGTTCAGCTCTTCCAGTTTACCCCTTTTTCTTTCGTAGCCCATCCATGATTTATCCTGGGCATTAAATTTTCGTGGGCGGTGAAAAAGATAGAAAGGCCCGGGCTCTCCATTGGCATATTTACTGTTAAGCGCAGTAATCTTATTTTTAACGCTGGTTACCAGCAGATCATCTTCGGCCAGGTTCTTTGATGAGGCATCTTTAAAATCTGTGAGCAGTCCAAAATAAATATGTTTACCACGG
>JBBSKH010000080.1:0-16783 GCA_038256495.1 Chitinophagales bacterium | reverse complement strand
TAACTGAGGAAACTGAATATGTAGACAGTATTAAGGAAGACATTAAATGGTTAGGGTTTGAGTGGAAACATGAATTATATGCCTCCGATTATTTTGAAGAATTATATGGCTTTGCCATAAAACTGATCGAAAAAGGGCTGGCTTATGTAGATGATTCTACAGCGGAGGAAATTGCTTTGCTGAAAGGAACACCTACTGAACCGGGCAAGGATGGTCCATACCGCAACCGCACAGTTGAACAAAACCTGGACTTATTTGAGCGCATGAGGCAAGGCGAGTTTAAGGATGGTGCAAGAACTGTTCGGGCAAAAATTGACATGGCTCATCCCAACATGCTCATGAGGGATCCCCTGCTCTACCGGATAAAGCACGCCCACCATCACCGCACAGGAGATACCTGGTGCATTTACCCTATGTATGATTTTGCCCACGGCCAAAGCGACAGCATTGAGCATGTAACGCATTCCATTTGTACGCTTGAATTTATACCACACCGGGAGTTGTACAACTGGTTAATTGAAAAACTTGAAATATTTCCTTCTCACCAATATGAATTTGCCCGTAGAAACCTTTCCTACACGGTAATGAGTAAGCGCAAATTGTTACAGTTGGTGAACGAGCGCCATGTTAATGGTTGGGATGATCCACGTATGCCCACAATCAGCGGTATGCGCCGCAGAGGTTATACTCCGCAAAGCATCCGCAAATTTTGCGAAACCATTGGCATTGCCAAAAGAGAGAACGTAGTAGATGTAAGCTTGCTCGAATTTTGTTTGCGGGAAGACCTCAACCAAACTGCCCTCAGGGCAATGGCTGTGCTGGATCCAGTAAGACTTGTAATTACCAATTACGACGCCGGTAAAACTGAGGAATTAAGCAGCGAGAATGGCCCCGATGAAAATTATGGTAACCGCATTATACCTTTCAGCAAAGACCTCTGGATAGAAAGAGAAGATTTTATGGAAGAGCCTGCAAAGAAATGGTTCAGGCTGGCGCCCGGTGCAACGGTGCGTCTAAAAAGTGCCTATATCGTTCGCTGTGATTCTTTTGAGAAAGACAGTAGTGGCAATGTTACAGAAATTCACTGTACCTATATTCCCGAAAGTAAAAGCGGTGAAGACGCCAGCGGATTAAAGGTAAAAGGTACTATCCATTGGGTAAGTGTTCCCCATGCCATACAAGCAGAAGTGAGGTTGTACGATCGCCTGTTTCGTGTAGAGAATCCTTCCAACGAAGAAGGTGACTTTAAAGATTATATCAACCCAGATTCTTTGCAGGTTGTTACTGCATACCTTGAACCTTCCTTGCAAAAAGCCGCTACTGATAATCGTTATCAGTTTCTCAGGAAAGGATATTTCTGCCTTGATAAAGACAGCAGCCCTTCCCATCTCGTTTTTAATAGAACGGTTACGCTGAAAGATGCCTGGGCCAAAGAAGTGAAGAAAAACTAAAACGTTCTCCCATACCTGCTTTTTTTTAATTTGTAAAATGCTCTAAATGGCGTATTGACATGGCTATGCCTGTTTTGTACTTTTGTCTCAATTACCTCCATGGCAAATCCATTTTGGGCAATATTTATTTTCTCTTTTTAATTAAATGCATTGATCATTATTAAACTTAAACTTCTGTTTATGAAAAAGGCATCACTATTTTTTGCAATTACCTTTATTGCATGGTCATTTTCCTATGCGCAAAATACAGGCATAGGAACTACTACTCCAAATTTTAGACTTCATGTAACCGGAGGGGATTTGTTTGTAAATTCCAGTACCGGAAGTATCCGTTATGGTTATGAAGGCAGTAACCAATGGAGGTTGTCAACAATTGGTGGAGGTTCCACCCTGCAATGGTCTACAACCACCGATGGATCGAATTTTACTTTTAGACATATGTTTGATAACTCCGGGGACGTTGGCTTTGGTATCGGTAATGTTACCCCTATTGCCCGGCTGGATATAAAAAGTGATGGCAATTCCTCCACCACCAATGCGTTTATGCTCCGAAACAGTTCGGGTGATACACTTATGCGTGTTAGAGATAACGGATTTATGGGCATAGGATATAATGGTAATTCATACGGCAGGCCGTTGAATATCCAGGGAAACGGGATGAATTTTTATAACTCTACGGCCGATTACGGAGGCTCTATTTTCCCAAACAGTTCAGGTAGTATGGTTTTATGGGCTCCCGGCGCAAATGTAACGTTGCAACCTATAGGAGGTTCAGTTACCATTGGGTCTTACACGGCAGCAGCCGGTTACAAGTTAGCAGTCGATGGAAAAGTGATCTTCGAGGAAGCTCGTGTACAGTTAAGTACATCCTGGCCAGATTATGTTTTTGCCAACGACTACAAATTGATGTCGCTCACCGATCTGGAGCAAAGTGTTGCTAAAAATAAACATTTGCCAAATATGCCTCCTGCGTCGGAAGTAGAGAAGAACGGATTTGACCTGGGAGACATGAACAAACGATTGCTGGAAAAAGTGGAAGAACTTACACTATACATTATCCAATTGGATAAGGAAAAAAATGTATTGGAAACGAGGATGAATAAGATGGAAAAATTGATGGCCGAAAAAAAATAATCGTCATTAATTGTTGTGAGTATTTACAATAATTGGCGACACAGGTTTTAACTTCTTAATCCTTTAATTCCTCTCACAATGAAGAGATTTAAAAATATACAATTTATTATAAAAGCCGTAATTGCAATGGTTACTATAATTTTTATAGCAAATAATGTAATTGGCCAAACTCATATTGATGTTATCAATGCAGCGCCCCCTGATGCAGGATTTAGAGCAGTAGCAGACAAAGTGGATCAATTTTTTATAGATAATCCCATGGTGAAAGGAATAAAACAATGGGAACGTTGGAAATGGTATGCAGAAAGACATTTAGATGTTGATGGCAAAGTAGGAAACGTTACCAAAAGAAACATGCAGGCACTGGAAAAAATGAGTCTCAGTGCTACGACTTTTGGCGCTGTGGATAATACTGCCAATGCTTCTGCAAAAATTAACGGAGACTGGTCGGCGTTAGGACCGTTCAATATAGCTAGCCCGGCTCAAAATTACCTGGGCCGTGTAAATTGCCTGGCTTTTCATCCATCCATTGCCAATACGATCTTTGCAGGAACACCAGGAGGTGGTTTATGGAAATCTACTTCCAATGGCGGATCATGGGCACCGCTCACAGATGGGCTACCTTCAAGTGGCATTTCTGGAATTGTTATACATCCTACGAACCCAAGCATTATGTATATCCTTACCGGTGATGGCAATGGCGGTGTACAATGGGGATACTATGTAAAAGAGCAGGGATGCGGCGTATATAAAAGTACAGATGGAGGAAAGACATGGTTTACAACAGGATTGAGCTGGCAGCAAAGCCAGATTAAATATGGCTATAAGCTGGTAATGCACCCTACTAATTCCAATATATTATTGGCAGCAACGAGTGATGGTATTTACAGAACTCTAAATGGAGGAGTTGACTGGACACAGGAAATTAGTGGCAATTTTCCTGATATTGAGTTTAAGGCAAACGATCCTACACGGTTATGTGCTACCAGGTTTAATACTGCAAGCTTGTACGTATCTACCAATACTGGCGACACATGGACAGCTAAAACTATACCCGGAGGCGCTATTACACGAGGAGAAATTGCTGTATCCCCTGCCAATTCAGGCCTGGCCTATCTAATGCTTGGTCCCCAAACTACGGGAAGTTACCGCGGGTTTTACTCTTATAACTGGTCAACGGAAGCATTTACATTGATAGACAATACCAACAATGTTTTTACAGGGGACCCTACTGGTGCAGACAATGGCGGCTTCCCCTGGTGGTGTATCGGCCTTTGGGTATCTCCCACAAGTACCAGCAATATGCTTATGGGCGGTGTGATAGGCCGCCGTAGCACAAATGGCGGAGCAACCTGGTTTGCTGATAATGATATAATGCATGCAGACAACCACGGATTCTTTTTCAACCCTTTGAATGACCAGGTTTTTGCAGTTAACGATGGTGGTGTGTTCCGTAGTGCTGACAACGGCGATACATGGACGAATATAACTGGCATCATGCAAATAACGCAGTATTACAGAATGAGCGGTGTAGATGCTGATGCAAATATTATACTTGGCGGTACACAAGATAACGGACATCACCTGCGCACAACAAATACCACCATATACAAGCATGTAATTACCTGCTGCGATGGTATGGACAATGGTATTAATTATAACAATACTAATATTATGTACGGGTTCACCCAAAATGGAGGGCTTAACAAATCTTCCAACGCTGGCGGAAGTTTTAGCGGTATTAAGCCAACTATTGCAAGCAGTTCTGAACCCTGGGTGGTGCCTTTCCTTGTACATTCAACTAATCCCTCCACAATTTTCTATGCTTCTGAAAATGGTTTACTAAGGCATACAGCCAATGGAGAACCAACTAATGCATGGACAAATCTTGGTGGCAGTGGGAGCACTGGTGCATTTGCCATGGGTACTAGTAACACCAACCGGGGCTACCTTGCCTCTTCCGGTACTACTTTCCGCCGCACAGATGATCTGGGAGTTGCATCACCGACCTGGACTATAAAATCCGGCACCACAGGTTGGCCTTCAACAACCGGAACAATTATTACCAGCATCGATGTAAATCCTGCTAATTCTATGGAAGTTTGGGTAACCTTTAGTGGTTACAATGCCACAACTAAAGTATTACGAAGCACCAATGGAGGAGATAGCTGGACAAACGAGACTGACAATCTTCCAAATGTTCCTGTTCATATCGTCAAGTATCAAGCTGGTACTTCTTTTGTAGGTCCAGTTTATATCGGAACAGATATTGGTGTTTTTTACCGTAATAACTCCATTGGGGAATGGATTCAATTTGGTAATGACCTGCCAAGAACTATAGTTACAGACCTGGAAATCAGCACGACTTCTAATGTCATAACAGCGTGCACCTATGGTCGCGGGTTTTGGCGTTCACCTCTTTATGCTGGATGTGATCTCAACCTCACCCTTAGTAGTTCCATGACCGGGGATCAATACCAGCAAGCCTCATCAACAATTTCTGTTTCCGGAAATATTATAGGTGGAGCCGGAACAAGGATTTTCCTGAAGGCAGGAGGATATATCGATTTTAATCCCGGTTTTGAAGTTAAAACAGGCAATGAAATGAGAGCTTTCATTGGCCCTTGTTCAAGTGATAACCCGACATTTTTTAAAATACCGGCTGACTCTGGTAGAATTGCTCCTCCGATTATTATTGACAGGTAATTAAAAATGCTGAAGATAAATACTGGCGACAGTTTCAAAAATTGTAAACAAAAACCCGTGTGTATAAAGGTTGCTATTTTTATGGCAGCCTTTTTTTATTTCTTGTTATTTGTGCTGTTAAGTGGTATGCCAGGAAACAGCGCAAGGGTGAAGATCAATATCGGTAACAATAAAACCAGGTAAATACCTAGTTTTTTATCCGGGCAATATGCGTTGTAACAGGAACTATAAAGTATGTAGGTTTTTATTGTATACGCAATCATCAGACCTGATACAAATAGCTGCGTGCGCTTTGCCCAGATCTTTTCCACTAAAAAAAGTATAATGGAGATACTACAAAAGAAAATGATAAACTTACCCGGCTTACCATAAGTATCATTCTGGGAGAAAAAACCTGTAAATCTCTTTTGAATATCGGCATGGTAAGTCCAGGGCATAAAACAAACTGCTATAAGCATCATACAAGCACCTATCCCGATCCACTTGCTAAATTTCATGATGTGTTATTTAATTTATTAGTAATGTCTGCTCCTTTCGGTCGCTGCAAAAAAGCTTTAGCATGTTTAACAACTGCTGCGGCCAATTCGTTCAAGTAAATTTAGCCTGCAACGCTGGTTTCTATAACCGCTAAAAAAAGCCTGTAAGCTTTTGCTTACAGGCTTTAAAGAGGTCCCTAGCGGATTCGAACCGCTGTAGAAGCTTTTGCAGAGCTTTGCCTAGCCACTCGGCCAAAGGACCTTTTTAATGATGCAGGTGTAGAAACGGCTAAGTAATCCCGCAGCATTTTTTTAACGCTGCAAAAATAGGGGATTTTTTTATTAGAAATTCTAATTACTATGTGCGAAATTCGGCATTCTAAATTAATAATATGAATACGATTGCTGCATCAGAACTGATCATAAACGACCGTGGGGCTATTTACCATGTAAATTGCCGCCCAGAGGAGATTGCTGATACCATTATTACTGTGGGAGATCCTGACAGGGTTAAAGAAGTAAGCAAACATTTTGATTCGATCGAATTCAAAAACCAGCACCGGGAGTTCGTAACGCATACCGGCTATATTGGTAAAAAAAGAATTTCGGTTACCAGTACCGGTATTGGCCCCGATAATATTGATATTGTGATGAACGAACTGGATGCCCTGGTGAATATTGATCTTGAAACCAGGACCATCAAAGAAAAACTTACATCGCTCAACATTATCAGGGTTGGCACTTCCGGCTCTCTACAGGCTGCTATACCTGTAGATAGTTACGTTGCCAGTACTCATGGTCTGGGTCTCGACAACCTGATGAACTTTTACCAACACAGCAGCAACGAAGAAGAGAAACAATTGCTACACTCCTTTAATACCCATACTCAACTGCACCAGGGGGTAACTTCTCCTTACATTACGGGTGCTGCTGTGAGCCTCCTCAAGCATTTCGTAAAAGATTTTCACCAGGGCATTACTGTTACCTGCCCCGGCTTTTACGGTCCACAGGGCCGGGTATTAAGAATGGGCCTAACCCAGCCCCTGCTTATAGATAGTTTAACCAGCTTTAGTTTTGGTCAGCATCGTATCAGTAATTTCGAAATGGAAACATCGGCCATTTACGGCATGGGAAAAGTATTGGGGCACCATTGCTTATCTTTAAGCGCCATTGTTGCCAACCGGATCAGCAAAGAATTCAGCCGTGATGGTGCAGCAGCAGTAGAAGCACTCATAAAGAAAACCCTGGAAATTGTAGAACCGCTTTAAATTTCCTCTGCACGGAATAACAATAACAATAAATTTAAACGCATTTTTGCAAAACTTCGTACATACACATAAAAAAAAGCAATGAAGTTTTCATTTTATAAATACCAGGGTACCGGTAATGATTTTGTGATATTAGATAACCGTGAAGGAGCTTATAGCCAGGTAACAGCAGCACAGGTAAAGCAAATTTGCCACAGGCGGTTTGGCGTTGGAGCAGACGGGCTGATGCTGCTGAACCAGAAAGAGGGTTACGACTTTGAAATGGTTTACTTTAATGCCGATGGTAATCCCAGCTCCCTATGTGGTAATGGAGGTCGTTGCCTGGTAAAATTTGCCTATCATTTGGGCATACATAAATTTACTTATCGGTTTATGGCTATTGACGGGCTGCATGAAGCAGAAATTGATAAGAGAAACGAAATAAGGTTAAAGATGAATGATGTGGAGGAAGTAGAAGCACATTCTTCGTATGCCGTGCTCAATACAGGTTCGCCACACTATGTAAAGTATAGCACCGATGTGGCTGCCGTTGATGTTGTAGAAGATGGGCGTGACATCCGTAACAGCAACAGGTATGCGCAGGAAGGCATCAACGTAAATTTTGTAGAAGTGTTGGACGGGGATAGCATATTTGTGCGTACTTACGAAAGAGGTGTTGAAGATGAAACTTTGAGTTGCGGAACCGGTGTTACCGCAGCTGCACTCATGCATGCTCATAATGAAAAAGGATTTAACAGGGTGGCAGTTAAAACTGTCGGTGGTACTTTGTATGTAGAGTATACAAAAATTTCTGATCAACAATATAAAGATATCTGGCTTTGCGGCCCTGCAACTTTTGTTTACACAGGCGAAATTGAAATTACAGTATGATCAACTATTTTAACATAGAATCACACAAAACCATTGCAGTTGATAAACCATCTGCGGGTACCTGGGTAAATGTATTACCACCACTAAAACAGGAAGAGTTTACGGAACTGAGCTCTGCCCTGGATATTCCGCTGGATTTTTTGAAAGACTCGCTGGATATTGATGAGCGTAGCCGCTATGAACTGGAGGATGATGTAAGGCTCATCGTTATAAAAACACCTACTGAAAATAATTCTTTCAACGAGAGCGATGCATTTTATATCACCATACCCATTTGTATTATTCTCAATACCCGTCAAATTGTTACCGTAAATTCATTTGAGAATGAAGCTATCAAGAAGTTCCTGAATAGTTTTCAGAACAGACAGCCGGATAACATAAATATGATGGTGCTGAAGATATTTGAAAAGATTACCACCAACTTCCAGGAACACCTGAAGGAGATCAACCAGCGCCGAAACTCACTGGAGCAAAGGTTATACGAATCAAACGGTAATGTAGAATTGCTGCAGTTGATGCGCATTCAAAAAAGCCTGGTATATTTTGTTACCGCTTTGCGTAGCAACGAACTCCTGATGTTGAAAATAAACCGCACCAATTTCCTGCGGTTAAATGAGGATGAAAAAGACTTTCTGGAAGATTTAATCATTGAAACTTCACAGGCATTGGAAACTGCCAACACCTACACCAATATTTTGGTTAGCACAATGGATGCTTATGCCAGCATCATCAGCAATAACCAGAATATTGTGCTGAAGAGATTGAGTACGCTAACCATCTTCCTGAGTATACCTGTATTAATTGCCAGTATTTATGGCATGAACGTTCCGTTACCTTTCCAGGAATCAACCCATGCATTTTGGATACCCTCGCTTATATCTATTATTATACTGGGATATGCCATTTATTATTTTTTCCGCACAGCAAAAAAATAGCCCATGTTCAATATCAGGGTATATGGGATTTTAATTAATGAATACAACCAGGTGCTGGTTAGTGATGAATGGATCCGTGGGCAATACATTACTAAGTTTTGCGGCGGTGGATTAGAACAGGGAGAAGGCAGCATCGAATGCCTGAAGCGGGAATTTATGGAAGAAATGCAATTGCCGGTAGAAGTAACCGGGCATTTTTATACTACCGATTTTTTTCAGCAAAGTGCATTTGATGTTTCACAACAAATTATATCAATTTACTACCTGGTAAAAGCGCTGGCACCTATAAGCGTTCCACTACGCAACCAGCCTTTCGATTTTGATGAACAGCAAAAGCGTTTTTATGAACTGCACGGCGAAACAGAAACTTTCCGGCTGGTGCATATAGATGATTTTTCTGCAGATACTTTAACACTACCAATTGATAAGCTGGTTGCCGGTATGATACTAGAAAGACATACCCCATCTACTTTTTTTGAAGAGCAACTTGTTTTGGAAAATGAACGGGTACGCCTGGAACCCTTACAGCCACAACATATCAATCCACTTTGGGAAGTTGCCAGTCAAAAAGAATTATGGTTATACACTTCCTCGAAAGTAAGCAGCAGGGCTGATTTTGAAAGGTATTGCCAACAGGCATTCAATGAAAGAAAACTACACCAGAGCTACCCCTTTGCCGTGTACGACAAACTGGAAAAAAGATATGGCGGCAGCACCCGTTATGGCAACGTTAGTTTCACCCATAAAAGAGCAGAAATTGGCTGGACATGGTACCACCCCGACCTGCAACGCACCGGGCTAAACCGTGCATGTAAATTTTTATTGCTCCGGCATGCTTTCGAAAACCTGGACCTGAATCGCATTGAGTTTAAAACCTCACTCACTAACAAGAGATCTCAGCAGGCAATAGATAAAATCGGTGCCAGCAAGGAAGGGATTTTGAGGAAACATATAATTAATGATGACGGAACTGCTAGAGATACTGTTTATTACAGTATCTTAAAGCAGGAATGGCCTGCTACCAGGCTTAGTGTGTTTTCCAATTTTTAAAAATAAAAAATCGATTATGCTTTCAACAACAAAAGTTTGCCTGTCTATCCTTTGTGCTATGTTGATCTTGCTGGCCTCCTGCAATAATTCGCCTAAAGAGGCTTCTGCAGCTACTGCTTCCTATTTTTCCAATGCCGATAGCGGCGTGCAATCGGGAGGTGTGAAAATGGTACCCATTAGAACAGCACATGGAACTTTTAATGTATGGACAAAGAAATTTGGCAATAACCCCGGCATAAAATTGTTATTGTTGAACGGTGGCCCCGGCGCTACTCATGAATATTTTGAATGCATGGAAAGTTTCCTCCCTGCAGAAGGAATAGAATTCATTTACTATGACCAGTTGGGTTGTGGTAATTCGGAGGACCCAAAAGACACATCCATGTGGGACCTGCCAAGGTATGTAGAAGAAGTAGAACAGGTGCGGCTGGCATTGAATCTTGATAAGGATAATTTCTACCTCCTCGGCCATTCCTGGGGTGGTATTCTTGCCATGCAATATGCGCTCAAATACCAGGATCATATTAAAGGACTTATCATTAGTAATATGATGAGCAGTTGCCCTGACTATGGTAAATATGCACAAGAGGTACTGGCACCGCAGTTTGATCCGGCTGTGCTGGATACCATCAGGGACATTGAAAAAAGAGGCGATTATAACAATCCAAAGTATATGGAATTGCTGATGCAAAATTTCTATACGAAACATATTTTGAAAATGCCATTAGAAGATTGGCCGGAACCCCTAAACCGATCCTTCGCTAAAATGAACCAGTCGTTATATGTAACCATGCAAGGCCCAAGTGAGTTTGGTATTGCCGGTAAACTTACAAACTGGGATGTAAGCAATCAGCTAAAAAACATTAAGACCCCTACCCTAACTATTGGCGGCAAATTTGATACTATGGATCCGGAACACATGCGGTGGATGAGCACACAGTTTCCGGCGGGTAGGTTTCTGTTATGTGAGAAGGGCAGCCACATGAGTATGTATGATGATCAGCAGACTTATATGAAAGGATTGATCAGTTTTCTTAAAGATGTAGATGCAGGAAAACTAAAATAATAACTTACGAAATCACCAGGTTAATAGCAACAAGTTCATGCAGCTTAAAGAAAAAAACAACCTGCCGTTTTACCAGCAGTTCACCATCAAATTAATTATGATCAGCCTGCTGGCTGTAATGCTGATCTATGGTAAAACATTTTTTGTAACACTTGCCTTTGCCATCTTGCTTTCTATTTTGCTGTTGCCGCTCACCAATTTCCTTGATAAGAAATGCAGACTACCCATGTCGGTAGCTAATTTCCTTTCCATCATTATTGCATTATCCATAATCGGTTTCCTTATATGGTTTCTCTCACACGAAATTGCTCGTTTCTTAAATGATATCCCCTCTATTCGTAAGCATCTGTCTGATCATTACGATACCGTTAAAAGTTGGATTGAGAACAGGTTTAACATCAGTAAAAAGCAACAGACCACTATGCTCGAGGATGCCGCAAGTGGTACTAGTGGAACCGAAATGTTGGGTCAAAGTGTGCTTACTATTACGCAAGTGATATTCTACATTATCCTTATTGCTATCTACAGCTTTTTAATACTTCATTACCGCCATATGATCAAACGGTTTTTATTTGCGGTGTTTAAGGAAGAATTTAAGAATGATGTTATAGAAGTACTGGAACAATCTAAGGTGATCGTTCAAAAATATATGACGGGGCTGGTAATTGAAATGGCGATTGTTGCCGCAGCTAATAGCATTGCCTTAATTGCAATAGGCGTAAAGTATGCCATTTTTCTTGGCATCTTCAGCGCCATTCTTAACATCATTCCATACGTGGGTATTTTAACTGGCATTTTGTTTACCTGCCTCGTTACGCTTACTACTTCTACAAACCTTAGCGATATTGTGTGGATCATCATCAGCTTCGAGATCATACATTTTATTGATAGTAATTTCCTAATGCCGGTTATAGTAGGTTCCAAAGTAAAGATCAATGCATTGGTTACCATTATTGGTGTGGTAATTGGCGGAACACTTATCGGCCTGCCGGGGATTTTCCTGGCCTTGCCCACCATTGCAATTCTTAAGATCATCTTCGATCGTATAGAAGATCTAAAACCATGGGGCATGTTAATGGGCGACGACGCCCAGGAACCAGGCCGTCTTTACAAGAAATACAAAAGGAGACTACAAAAGAAAAAGGAGAAAAAATTATTGGAGTCACTACCACCAGATACATAGCTTTAACGGACAATTTCAGAGGTTTGGTTCACAGGAATTTTAGTCCTGATATCGGCGATGATCTTCTCCGCATGTTCTCTCGAGTTTTCAATAAATAGCCGGTGTGTATTCATGCCGCCGCAGATAACCCCTGCCAGGTAAATGCCCTGTACATTGGTTTCGTAAGTAGCTTCATCATAAACAGGTTTTCTTACTTCATCGTTTGAAAGATGGATGCCCATCTGCTGCAGGAAGGAAAGGTTGGGTTGATAACCGGTCATGGCAATCACCCAATCGTTGGGAATAGTTACCGCTCCTTCGGGAGTCATAATATCCACTTCATCTTCTCTGATTTCGATAACGGTTGAATTAAAATAAGCTTTGATGGATCCTTCTTTTATCCGGTTTTCTACATCAGGCTTAACCCAATATTTTACCCGGTCGCTGATTTTGTCGTTCCTGATCACCATGGTTACCGTTGCGCCTTTGCGCCAGGTTTCCAGCGCCGCATCAATAGCAGAGTTGGCGGCCCCTACCACCACCACTTTTTGAAATGCATAAAAATGTGGATCATCATAATAATGCTTCACCTTGGGTAAATCTTCTCCTTTTACATTCAGCAGGTAAGGTATATCGTAAAAGCCGGTACAAATAATAATGTTTCGGCTGTGGTATATTTTTTTTGACGTGGTAACAGAAAACAATTCTTCTTTTTTATTTACGGTCTTCACTTCTTCAAACAACCTGATAGCAAGATCGCCTGATGTAGTCACCCTACGGTAATATTCCATCGCTTCGCTTCGAGTTGGTTTTGGGTTATTACTCACAAAAGGTATCCCACCAATTTCCAGCCTTTCGCTGGTGCTGAAAAAGGTCATGTTAACCGGGTAATTGTAAATCGAATTTACCAGCGTGCCTTTCTCTAAAACCACGTAATGCAAACCGGCCTTCTTTGCTTCTAACGCACAGGCAAGCCCGATGGGGCCGCCACCTATTATTACGATATCAAATACTTTTTCTGCCATACAGCGAAGTTATTTATTAATGCTTAGCAAAAGCTCCTGTATTTACACGCTAAGCAACCTTATAAAAATAACTGTTCATAGAGTTTGAGTTAAAGAAAGAGATGTGTACTTTGTTTTGCAGGCAGCCAAAATGTTGCCGCAAGGTATGCACTTAATGATCCTAGTAATATTTATTGCCGGCTATTGCCTCATTGCATTTGAACATCCACTTGGTATTAATAAAACAGCGAGCGCTATACTTACCGGCGTTTTATGCTGGACGGTTTACATCACATCCTGGAACGATACAGCACTTGTTAACCACGAATTGTATGAACACCTGGGCCAGATATCCGGTATACTGTTCTTTCTCTTAGGCGCTATGACCATTGTCGAACTGGTGGATGCCCATGATGGCTTTGACGTGATAACAAACCGGATTAATACAAATGATTACAGGAAACTGTTGTGGATCGTTTGCCTGCTTACGTTCTTTTTATCTGCCGTATTAGACAACCTTACCACCACCATTGTAATGGTATCCCTGCTGCGAAAGCTGATAGTGGAAAGGCGCACCCGCATATTGTTTGTAAGTATGGTGGTGCTGTCAGCAAATGCCGGCGGCGCATGGTCACCTATTGGTGATGTTACTACCACCATGCTATGGATCGGCGGGCAGATTACCACCGCCAACATTATAATACACTTGTTTCTGCCAAGTCTTGTATGCATGCTGGTGCCGGTTATTATTCTCTCCTTCAGTTTAAAAGGCAAGGTTAATAACCAGCAGGTGCACTCTACCAGCGATTCAAGCGGCACTACAAGTTTCGAAAGAACATTCGTATTGATACTCGGCATCGGGGCCCTCATTTTTGTCCCTTTCTTTAAAACCATTACGCACCTTCCGCCATTTATGGGGATGCTTTTTGGGCTGGCAGTTTTATGGATTGCCACCGAGGTTATTCACAAGAATAAAGGGGAAGAAGAAAAAGGCATGTACTCTGTGATGAATGCGCTGGCAAGGGCAGATGTACCCAGCGTGTTATTTTTCCTTGGTATATTATTGGCGATAGCGGCCCTACAATCTACCGGTATCCTGCTACAGGTGGCAGCCTTTATGGATAAAGAGATCGGCAACCTGGATGTTATTGTAATTTGTATCGGCCTGCTCTCTGCAATTGTAGACAATGTGCCACTTGTTGCAGCAGGGATGGGGATGTATGATATGCAGCTGTATCCTACTGATCATTACTTCTGGTCGTTCCTTGCCTATTGTGCAGGCACGGGCGGCAGTTGCCTCATCATAGGTTCTGCGGCGGGCGTGGCAGCAATGGGAATGGAAAAAATTGATTTTGTTTGGTACCTGAAAAAGGTAGGCTGGCTGGCATTGCTGGGTTATCTTGCTGGTGCAGGCGCATTTCTACTGCAACACTATATAATTTCCTTTTAACAGTTTGTATTAAATGCTTTCGTGATTGAAGTACTCATTAACAGTATTTTTTTGTAAATTAAATTATGAAAATTATCCTGTTAGCTATTTTATTGGTAGCAATTGCTTTTGCAGGCATTGCCATTAAGCTGCTGGTAAAAAAAGACGGCCGTTTTGAAGGCACTTGCAGCAGCAACAATCCTTTGCTTAAGAACGGCGATGAATCTTGTGGTATCTGCGGTGCCCGGCCCGGCCAGTCATGCAAAGAAACGCCCGCTAATCCTTAGTAAGCGTTATTAGTTTTTTAATATTACTTGTTGAATAAGTTTTCCATTCTCCCCCTTGATCGTAAATAAAAAAAGCATCCAGGTATAATTCGGGGTGATTGGCAATAAACCTTGTGGATTCATCGAGCCCCATAACGAGAAAGGCTGTAGCGTATGCATCTGCGGTAATGGCATCCTGTGCCAGTACTGTTGTACTGAGCAGGTTTTGTTTTAACGGGTAGCCCGTACGTGGGTCAATGATATGCGTATAGCGTTGCCCGTTCTCTGTAAAAAATTTCCTGTATCCTCCTGAAGTTGCCAATGCCCGGTCGTTTAGTTTTATTACAGCCTCCAGCTTCCTGCCATCGGTCATACTGCTGTCTGGTTGATCAATACCCACCTTCCAACTGTTGCCAAATTTGGTGCCCTTTGCCCTTAATTCGCCTCCCAATTCCACCAGGTAATTATTGATGCCTTTCTCAGCCAGCATCGCCGCAATAACATCTACAGAATAGCCCTGCGCAAGTGCATTAAAGTCTAACTGGATGCCTGGTTTTTCTTTTACCAGTTTACCATCCTGTAAGTGTAGCATACGGTAACCAACAAACGAATGTAAACTATCAATCAAGGAACTATCTATGCGGCTTTTGGCTTTGGGGCCAAAGCCCCATGCATTCACCAATGGTGCTACAGTAATATCAAATAACCCACCGGTAGCTTCGCCCACTTCCATCGATTTATTGAATACCCTCTTAAAGTACCTATCGGCAAGTGCGCTGGTATCGTTGCGGTTCATGCGGCTAATTATTGATACAGGAAGATAAGTACTCAGCGAAGAATCTAACTTAAGTAACAGTTCATCAATAGCAGGCTTTAGGTTCGTTTTATCTTTGCTGATATAGGTGATATGATAGCTGGTTCCCTGTGCCTCCCCGTTAACCTGTACTAACTGCTCTGAAGGCCCGTTGCAACCAGCGCTTACTGTTATGAAGAAACATAACACGAGTAAACATCTCATATAATTAGTGTTGGTTTTAAAGAGTAATTATCAGCCTCCAAAATCGTCAAAAGCAATATTGTCTTTTGGCACCCCTAATTCATCAAGCATTTTAAATACCGCTGCATTCATCATTGGCGGGCCACATATATAGTATTCTACTTCCTCTGGTTCTTCATGATCTTTCAGGTAATTTTCGTAAAGTACATTATGAATAAATCCGGTATCCCCTGTCCAGTTATCCTCTTCTAGTGGCTCCGATAGTGCAATATGATATTCAAAATTTTTAAACTCATCTTCAATATTCCTGAAATCATCTGTATAAAATATTTCTCTCAGAGAACGGCCGCCATACCAGAAAGATACTTTCCTGTTCTTTTCTTTCGCCGTGTGGAATAGGTGGAACAAATGCGAACGTAATGGTGCCATGCCTGCACCGCCCCCAATATAAATCATTTCCTTTTGGGTATGTTTGATGTGAAAGTCGCCGAAAGGCCCTGCAATACTCACTTTATCGCCGGGTTGCAAGGAGAAAACATAAGAGGAACAAATACCGGGATTTACATTTTGAAACCCTCCTGCTTTCCGGTCGAAAGGTGGTGTGGCTAACCTGATGTTCAGCATGATAATATTTCCTTCGGCAGGATGATTGGCCATAGAGTAAGCCCTGAAAACTGGTTCTGGATTTTTCATAGTGAGATCCCAGATGTTGAACTTATCATAGTCTTCCCTAAACTTTTCTTTGATGTTAAACAGGTCGTTCTTAAAATCAATGGTGCAAGGCGGCACATCCAGTTGTATATAGCAACCCGATTTAAAATCAAGTGTTTCACCTTCCGGTAGTTTCACCACCAGTTCTTTAATAAAGGTGGCAACATTTTTATTGGATACCACTTCACACTCCCATTTTTTTATACCGAAAATTTCTTCTGGTATAGCAATTTCCATATCCTGTTTTACTTTTACCTG
>JBBSKH010000079.1:0-16847 GCA_038256495.1 Chitinophagales bacterium | reverse complement strand
TTTTGGTGATTTGGTGATTTGTTTATTTGTTGTTTTGGTGTTTTGGTGTTTTGATGATTTTGTTTTTTGATGATTTGGTGTTTTTTTGATTTGGTGATTTGGTGATTTGGTGATTTGGTGATTTGGTGATTTGGTGATTTGGTGATTTGGTGAAAAGTTGAATTAGTTGATTGGTTGAAGAGTTGAAATGTTTAGAAGTTTAGAGATTTAGAAACCCCCAATAACAATTAAAATGTGCATTTTTTTAGAATTTAGAGTTTAGAATTTAGACTTTTGACTTTTGAATTTGGCAAAGAGCATTAATACTATAAGATGAATCTATTTGACGTATACCCGCTGAATGATATCAGCATTGTAAAAGCGGCAGGATCTACTGTTTGGGATGATAAGGGGCAGGCTTATCTGGATTTGTATGGTGGTCATGCGGTGATTAGTATTGGCCATGGTCACCCGCATTGGGTGAAGCGGATAGAAGACCAGTTGCACAAGATCTCTTTCTATTCTAATTCTATAAAAATACCTTTACAACAGGAGCTGGCAACGGCACTTGGCCGGATTTCGGGTAAGGAAGATTACCAGTTGTTTTTGTGTAATTCCGGTGCCGAGGCCAATGAGAATGCATTGAAGCTGGCATCGTTTTATAACGGACGGAAAAAGATCATTGCATTCAGGAAGGCATTTCATGGCCGCACTTCGCTGGCGGTTGCTGTTACGGATAACCCGGCCATTGTGGCCCCTGTGAATGAAACGGATAATGTATTGTTCCTGCCTTTTAGTGATGAAGCCGCTTTGGAGCAGGCTTTTAAAGAGAATGATATTTGTGCCGTGATCATTGAAGGCATACAGGGTGTGGGTGGTATTAATGTTGCCAGCGATGCCTTCCTGCAAGCCATTCGCAAGTTGTGCGATGCATACAATGCGGTGTATATTGCCGATTCGGTGCAATGCGGATATGGCAGAAGCGGGCAGTTCTATTCACATGATCATGCAGGTGTTTTTGCAGATATTTATACCATGGCGAAGGGCATGGGCAACGGGTTTCCGGTGGCAGGTATTTCTATTGCTCCGAAATTTGCTGCGAAACATTTTATGTTGGGCACCACTTTTGGAGGTAACCACCTGGCTTGTGCAGCGGCGCTGGCAGTACTTGAAACTATAGAAGAGGAAAAACTTATGGAGAATGCTACTGCTGTTGGTAATTACCTGATGGAAGAACTGCGGAAGTTGCCTAATATTATGGAAGTAAGGGGGCGTGGCTTAATGATCGGCATACAGTTGCCGCCAGAGAAAGACCAGGTTAAGAAGAACCTGCTGTTTAAACATAAAATATTTACTGGCGAGGCAAAACCAAATGTGATAAGGTTGTTGCCGGCACTTAATATGAGTAAAGAGGATGCGGGGAGGTTTTTGGAGGCGCTTGAGGTGGAATTATTGTAAATTATGAATTATAAATGTTGAATGTTGAATGGAGTGAGGGTTGAGGGTTTAGTAACAGCGTTAGAAGTTTAAAAAGTCCAAACAACAATCAAAGTGCATTTTCATTTTCCCGATTGCTATCGGGATTAAAATTTAGCATTTAAAATTTTGTATTAAAATATAGCAACCCATAAAAAACAACAACATGCAATCTGGTATATTACATTTAGGGGCTGATAAGAGGAGCCAGTTTATTGGAGTGGATGATGTGGCGGATATACCGGCGCTGGTGGCGAAGGCCCTGCATTATAAACAGCAGCCGCTGGTTGATGTGGAGCTTGGTAAGCATAAAAAGATCGGGCTGTTGTTTTTTAACCCGAGTTTGCGCACCCGTATCAGTACGCAGGTGGCGGCGGCTAACCTTGGTATGGAGGCCATTGTTTTTAATGTAGATAATGACGGTTGGGCGCTTGAATTTGAAGAAGGCATCCTGATGAACGGCAGCACTGTAGAGCACATAAAAGATGCAGCGCCGGTGCTGGGAAATTATTTTGATATCCTGTGCATCCGCAGTTTTCCGGAACTGTTGAGCAGGGAGGATGATTACAGCGAAAAATTGTTGCGACAGTTTATTTTGCATACTGGTAAACCCATCCTGAGTCTGGAGAGCAGTACGCTGCATCCCTTGCAAAGCCTGACGGATATTATTACCATTAAAGAACAATTGGATGCGGTGCCATTACGAAAGCCGAGGCCAAAGGTGGTTCTTACCTGGGCACCACATATAAAGCCATTGCCGCAATGTGTGGCCAATTCCTTTGCGCAGTGGGTAACCGCATGGGGGCAGGCAGATATTGTGATTGCCCATCCTGCGGGATATGAACTGGCAGATGCCTATACTGCCGGTGCAGAAATTACCCACGACCAGGATGCAGCCTTGATAGATGCGGATTTTGTGTACGTGAAGAACTGGAGCGCCTACCATGATTATGGAGCCATGCCTGGAGCAAAGGGGCATTGGATGCTTACCAACGACAAACTAGCGGTAACCAATAACGCTAAAGTAATGCATTGCCTGCCGGTACGCCGTAACCTGGAGCTGAGCGACGAGGTATTGGATGGCGCACACAGTATTGTAACTACGCAGGCTGCAAACAGGGTATGGGCAGCACAGGCTGTACTGAGCGAACTGATGCGGTAATGGTTGCTGTTTTTTCAGCCTAAGCAAATCCCATGAAATTATACATCATAAAAATTGGCGGGAACATAATAGATGATGAGGCAAAGCTTTCGTTGTTCCTGCAGGAATTTGCTGCCATTGATGCGCCAAAAATACTGGTGCACGGTGGCGGCAAGATGGCTACCCGGATGGCGGCACAACTGGGATTGCCGCAGGAAATGCAGGATGGAAGACGCATCACAGATGCCGCTACGCTGCAACTGGTTACGATGGTGTACGCCGGCTATATCAATAAAAATATTGTATCATTGCTGCAATCGCATGGTTGCAATGCCCTTGGGTTAACGGGGGCAGATGGCAATGCCATCAGGGCGCATAAAAGAATTGTTTCCGGCATCAATTATGGTTTTGCAGGCGATGTAGATGAAGTAAATGCAACGCTGGTGAATCAGCTATTAGCCCATCATAGCCTGGTGTTTGCACCTATTACACATGATGCAAAGGGGCAACTCTTAAATACCAATGCCGATACCATAGCGCAGGAGCTGGCAAGGGCCATGAGCGGGGTATACGATGTATCGCTTATTTATTGTTTTGAGAAGCAAGGCGTATTGCTGGATGCTTCAGATGATGAATCTGTGATACCGCATTTATCAAAAGCCTATTTTGAAAAATTACAGGAAGAGCGGATCATTACAGAAGGAATGATCCCGAAATTACACAACGCATTTTCGGCCGTAGAGGCCGGTGTGCAGTCGGTTACTATTGGGGATGCCGCCCAATTGAGCCGGCTTATTGAACAACAAAGCGGCACTACCATTAAAAATGTTTAAAGAATATATCAATACCTTATCTGCCGATGCTATTGCGCTGTTACAGCAGCTCATCAGCATACCATCATTGAGCAAGGAAGAAGACAGGACGGCTACTTTTTTACAACAGTTTCTGCAGTCGAAGGGGGTGAAGGGTCATCGTTTATTAAACAATGTGTGGGCCAGCAACAAGCATTTTGACCCGGCCAAACCAACGATCTTACTGAATTCTCATCATGATACGGTAGGTGCCAATGCAGCTTACAGCAGGGATCCTTTTGATGGCAGCATTGAAGATGGCAAACTGTATGGCCTGGGAAGTACTGATGCAGGTGCAGCCCTGGTGAGCCTGCTGGCTGCCTTTCTATATTTTTACGAAGCAGCAGGTATCCCTTATAATATTGTATTTGCCGGCACGGCAGAAGAAGAAATTAGTGGCACCAATGGTATTGAACTGTTGTTTAAGCAAGAAGCATTTAATGCCTGCTTTGCGCATCCTGATTGTTTTGCTATTGTAGGTGAACCCACGCAGTTAGATCTTGCCATTGCTGAAAAAGGCCTGCTGGTGCTGGATTGCGAAGCTACCGGCAGGGCGGGCCATGCGGCAAGGGATGAGGGTGATAATGCCATTTATATTGCCATGGAAGCCATCAACTGGTTCAGGGATTTTCGTTTTGAAAAAGTATCGCCGCTATTGGGTCCCAACAAGATGAGTGTAACGGCTATCAACACCGTGAACAAGGCGCATAACGTGGTGCCGGCTGTTTGCCATTTCGTGGTAGATATCCGTATTAATGAAATGTATACACACGAAGAGGTGATCGATATTATCAAGGGTAAAGTTGATGTGACCATAACGCCAAGGAGTACCCGCCTGCGATCTTCTGCCATTGCTGAAGACCATCCCGTGGTGCAGGCAGGTGTTGCACTGGGCAAAAAAACATTTGGTTCGCCCACCTGTTCCGACCAGGGATTGATTGCGCTGCCCTCGCTAAAATGTGGCCCGGGTTTTAGCGGCGAGAGCCATGCTGCCAATGAATTTGTAGCCGTGCAGGATATTGAAGATGCGGTGGCTTTTTATGTGGGGCTGCTGAAGAAACTGAATGGCGGAAGGGTAGTTTCGGTTGCCGGGGACAGCAACCGATAAAAATAATGATAAAGAAAAGTTGATAAAACAATGATATGAAACTCTGGCAAAAAGAAACCGACGTAAACAAGGCGGTAGAAACATTTACCGTTGGTAATGATCGTGATTTTGACCTGATGCTGGCACCTTTTGATGTGCTGGGAAGCATGGCGCATGCACATATGCTGGCAAGCATCGGGCTGCTAAGCGCTGAAGAGAGCAGGCACTTGCAGGCGGCGCTAAAAAATATTTATGTGCAGGTGCAGCAGCCCGATTTTAGTATTGAAGATGGGGTAGAGGATATTCACTCGCAGGTAGAATTTATGCTTACCGCCGAGCTTGGTGATACGGGTAAGAAAATTCATGCTGCCCGCAGCAGGAACGATCAGGTGCTGGTGGATGTGAAATTATACCTGCGCCACGAAGTGGAACAACTGGTGAGCGCCATCCAGGGATTGTTTGGGTTGTTACAGGAAAAAAGTGAGGCCTTTAAAGACAAGCTGTTGCCGGGGTATACGCACCTGCAGATAGCGATGCCTTCCTCTTTTGGTTTGTGGTTTGGGGCTTATGCAGAGAGTCTTGTGGACGACGTAGAGACATTGCGTTCAGCCTATACCGTTATTAATAAAAATCCGCTGGGAAGTGCGGCGGGTTATGGTTCTTCTTTCCCCATTAACCGCACGCTTACCACCCAATTGCTGGGATTTGAGCAACTGAACTATAACGTAGTATATGCACAGATGGGCAGGGGTAAGGCAGAGCGCATTACTGCACAGGCATTGGCCAACCTGGCCGATACCCTGGCAAGGATGAGCATGGATGCCTGCCTGTACCTTAACCAGAATTTTGATTTCATAGCCTTCCCCGCAGCACTTACCACGGGCAGCAGTATCATGCCGCATAAAAAGAATCCCGATGTGTTTGAGCTGATCCGTTCGCATTGCAACCGCATCAAGGCCTTGCCCAACGAGATCATGATGATGACCACCAACCTGCCGAGTGGTTACCACCGGGATTTGCAGTTACTGAAGGAACACCTCTTTCCTGCTTTTGGTACTTTGCAGCAATGCATTAATATGGCAACGCTGATGTTTGAAAATATTGTGGTGAAAGATGATATCCTGGCCGATGAAAAATACAAATACCTTTTCAGTGTAGAAGAGGTGAACAAAAGGGTGTTGCAAGGCGAGAGTTTCCGGGATGCCTATAAAAAAGTGGGACAGGATATAGAGGCAGGAAAATTTACATATGATACCCAGGTGCAGCATAGCCACGAGGGTTCCATCAATAACCTGCAGAATGAAGCCATTGCCGGTATGATGAATGATACCATCAGCCAATTTAATTTTGTCAAAGTGAATGCTGCTTTAAACGATTTAATGCAGTAAATTGCCGCACATATATTTAAAACATTCAATAAAAAAGCTCATATGTCGGCAGCGGGTCACAAAAAGCGCATTGCAATTTTCGGTTCAACTGGGTCAATAGGTACGCAGGCGCTGGAGGTGATCAGGTTACATCCACAATTATTTGAAGTAGAAATTCTTACTGCGCAAACCAATGATGAATTGCTGGTGGCGCAGGCTTTGGAGTTTAAGCCTAATGCGGTGGTAATTGGAGATGAGGGAAAGTACCAGAAAGTAAAGGATGCACTTGCCGGAGCAGACATCAAGGTGTTTTGTGGTGAAGAAGCCCTGGTAGAAGTAGCAGATTTTGATACCTATGATGTGATGCTTGCCGGTATTGTAGGCTTTGCAGGCCTGAAGCCAACTTTGAAGGCAGTGAGCAAAGGAAAGTTGATAGGCCTTGCCAATAAAGAAACCCTGGTAGTGGCCGGAGATATCGTGATGCAGCAGGCATTGGAGCATAAGGCGCCCATCATCCCGGTGGATAGTGAGCATTCTGCCATTTTTCAGTGCCTGGTGGGGGAGCATCGCAATCCCATTGAAAAAATAATACTTACCGCAAGCGGCGGTCCGTTCCTGGGTAAGAAGCCCAATTTTCTTGTTAATGTAAAAAGAGATCATGCGCTGCAACATCCCAACTGGACTATGGGTGCCAAGATCAGCATAGATTCTGCCACCCTGATGAACAAAGGGCTGGAGATGATTGAGGCCCGGTGGTTGTTTAACCTGCGGCCCGACCAGATTGAAGTGGTGATACACCCGCAAAGCATTATTCATAGCATGGTGCAGTTTGAAGATGGCAGCATGAAGGCGCAGATGGGCCTGCCGGATATGAAACTGCCCATACAATATGCCATGGGATTTCCAAAGCGTATTCCAAATGATTTTCCGCGGCTGCAGTTTCGTAAACATCCAAACCTGAGTTTCGAGGAGCCGGATCTTAAGACCTTCCGAAACCTTGGGCTGGCCATAGAAGCATTGAAAACCGGCGGCAATATGCCCTGCGTGTTGAATGCCGCTAATGAAATTGCCGTGTGGGCATTTTTGAAGAACCGTATCGGTTTCCTGGATATTACGGCCGTTGTAGAAAAAACGATGGAGAAGATACCCTTTATTGAAAAACCTACGCTGGAGGAATATTTTGAAAGCGATGGGGAGGCACGTAACTTTGCCGCTGCCATAATGAAAATGTAAGTGCTGTTATTTGTTGAATGTGCCTGAGATATGAAAGCGATCAGCGTTATAACCTATTAAAATTATTTTAAACAATACTCCCCCGGGGAGCTACCAGAAAATATGAATGTTACTTTATTAGCCATCGAATGGGGCAGTGTTGGTTTGAAGGCAGCCCAGTTATTGTTATCCCTTTCCATATTAGTAATCCTGCACGAGTTTGGCCATTTTATTACGGCCAAATGGTTCAAGTGCCGGGTAGAGAAATTTTACCTGTTTTTTGATCCATGGTTTGCCGTGTTTAAGAAGAAGGTGGGTGAAACAGAATACGGAATAGGTTGGTTGCCGTTGGGTGGTTATGTAAAAATAGCCGGCATGGTAGATGAAAGCATGGATAAAGACCAGATGAAACTGCCACCAGAGCCTCATGAGTTTCGCAGCAAGCCGGCATGGCAAAGGTTGATCATTATGCTGGGTGGTGTTACGGTAAACATCCTGCTGGCCTTTGTAATTTATGCCGGTATATTGATGGTGTGGGGGGAAAAGAAGATCCCTGCAGATTCTTTGAAGTACGGCATCTCTTTTAACGATCCAATTTTTGATGACCTGGGTTTTAAGAACGGCGATAAGATTGTTGCCATTGATGGCAAACCGGTGGAACAGTACACAGATGTTTTGAAGAAACTAATTGTAGTGGACAGCTCGGTAAGCGTTATTCGCAATAACCAGCCGATGATTTTACCCATGCCGGTTGACCTTATTGGAAAACTGGTGGAGAAGAAAAAGAAATCGGATGGTCCGCTGATAAGCCCGCGGGTGCCGGTGATCGTAATGCAGGTATCTGACAGCAGCCAGGCAAAGGCAGCGGGATTGCAATATGGCGACCAGATCATAATGGTGGACAGCACGGTTACCCAGTTTTATGATGAGTTTATGGCTCATATGAAAACGAAGAAAGAAAACGACCAGGTAACACTTACGGTTAAACGACAAGATTCTGTAATGGATATTGCTACCACGCTGATGGCCGGCGGCAAGATAGGTTTTAACCCTCCTTTTTATCCTGAACAGTATGACAGCCTTGGCATATATACTTATAACGTAAAGAAGTATGGTTTCTTTGCTGCCTTTCCTGCCGGCGTAAAAAGAGCAGGTAATGAACTGAAATTTTATATAGACCAGTTTAAAAAAATATTGTCTCCTGAAACCGGTGCCTACAAAGGTGTTGGAGGTTTTAAAGCCATGGGCTCTGTATTCAGCGGTACTGGCTGGGACTGGGAACATTTCTGGACAATTACTGCTTTTTTCTCGATCGTACTGGCATTTATGAACCTGCTACCAATTCCTGCTTTGGATGGCGGACATGTATTGTTCACCCTTGGTGAGATGATCACCGGCCGTAAACCCAGCGATAAATTCCTGGAGTATGCACAGGTTGGTGGTATGGTGATTCTGCTTGCGCTGATGCTGTATGCTAATGGCAATGACTGGTTTGGATGGGGAAGGGGGAGGTAGAGGGAGAAATTTTGAATGTTGAATGTTGAATTTTAAATGTTGGATGCTGGTCCCGATAGCTATCGGGAGGATGCTGGACGAAAATTCTAAATTCTAAATTTGTAATTCCTGGTTCATAATTCTCCCGATAGCTATCGGGATCATAACTCTTTACTTATGCGTTTTTTTACCAAACTGGTATTTATCTGTAATTGTTGTTTTATTGCAGCGGTGGTGCTGAGGCTGGTGGAGCTGGCCAAGAGAAGCCGTGGTAATTATGAGCCGGCGATTTCGCTGGCACCTTTGGAGGGTACGATTGTAGTGCTGGGTTATACTGCCATTTTAATGAATGGTATCTACTTCATTTATTTTTTATACCTGCTTTCTATCAGGAAAGTGAAACATTTGCCCCGTGCGATTGTTCTATTCAATATTGCGTTGTTTCCTATACAGGTATGGTATTTTTTCTTTTCAAAATTTTAAAGCATGATCAACGGTATCATCAACAATAAAAGTACCCGCCTCTTTATTATATTGGGCGGGTTTTTTATTACCAATGCATTGGTTGCAGAAGTGATAGGTGTAAAAATATTTTCGCTGGAAGATACGATGGGTGTGGCCCGGGCCAATATTCCGTTGTTTGGCGGGCATTTCAGTTTTCACCTAACGGCAGGTGTGTTGCTATGGCCAGTGGTGTTTGTAATGACGGATGTCATTAATGAGTATTACGGTCCTAAAGGGGTGAAGTTCCTGAGCTATCTTACCGTTGGGCTAATAGCATTCTCCTTCGTAGTGTACAATGCGGCCATTGCTTTAAAGGCATCGGAATATTTTACCATCGGTCATGGCATCAGCGATCCCGATGCTGCGTTCAGGGGTATTTTTGGCCAGGGGTTGTGGATCATTGTTGGATCGATGGTAGCTTTTTTGGTAGGGCAGGTGCTTGATGTATTGATCTTTCACCGGATAAAAAAGCTTACAGGTGAAAAAGGCATCTGGCTACGGGCAACCGGCAGTACTCTTGTATCGCAACTGGTAGATAGTTTCGTAGTGATCTTTATTGCATTCTATGTGGGTAAACGCCTGCAAACCGGCCAGGGCGATCCGTGGACCATTAACCAGGTGCTTGTTACAGGTAGCGGCAATTATATCTACAAATTTGTAGTGGCGGTGCTAATGACGCCGGTGATATATGGTATTCATGGACTTATAGAGAAATACCTTGGAAAGGCTAAAGCCACCGAGATGAAAAATGCTGCGATGAACGTTAGCAACGTGTAGTTGTGGCTATAAATTTGCTATCTTACCTGGGTAGCTTTTAAAATCCATCATTGATTGAAATTAAGGTCATTATTTATCCTGTTAATTTGTTGCAACTGCAATTATCCGGGGCTATTGTATGCCCAGGAAAAAAAGGCTGTACCAGATAGTTTTTTCCTGCTGAGGAAGAAAGGAATCATTGGCAAACTGGCCAAGAGCATCAGCACCAGCGGCGAATATGTGAAGCCGATAAAAACAGTAGACCAGTATAAACAATTTCAGGGTAAGTTTATCCGTAGCGTAATTGTGTTACCGGTTGACTTTAATGAAGACCTCATAACTGGTCAGCCAATACATCACACATTTGCCGTACAGGTTGCTAACCTGCTGCATCGTACGAGCCATGAAAAAACCATCCGCAAAAACTTATTCTTTAAAGAGGGGGAGCTATTTTATCCTTTGGTGGTGGCAGATAACGAGCGGTTCCTGCGGGAGCAGCCTTTTTTGCGGGATGCATTGATAAAGGTATATCCTGCGGAAAACTCTCCCGACTCGGTAGAAGTGTTGGTATTCAGCAGGGATGTATTTAGTATTGGCGGCTCAGTTGATGCCAGTAGTTTCAGCCGGCTGGCAGTAGAGGTAAAGGAAGAGAACCTGGCTGGTGTGGGCGACCGGCTTTCTGTATCTGCCATGCACGACCTGGACCGAAGCCCTGCAAATGGTATAGGTGCCGAATTTACCAAGCGGAACATCAAGGGAAGTTTTATCAACTGGTCGAATGGCTTTTCCACCTTTAATAGAAGCTTCAACAGCGGCCGCAGGGAGGAACTGGAATTTTATTCTTCCATAGAAAAACCCATGGCCAGCCGTTACACGGCTGTAACTGGTGAGGCCAGCCTGTCTTTTCATAAAACTATTAACGGATACCTGCAGGATTCTTTGTACTTCCAGGATTTTCATTACAAGTATCTGAATGCAGATGTATGGGCTGGTTATAATTTTGGCAACGGCACCCGTAAACTGCTGGACGATGAACGCCGCCTGCGGCATTTTGTAGCAGTAAGGGGTTTCTATAACCTGTTTACGGATGTGCCGCTTAAGTTCCGGGACAATTATAATTTCCGGTATGCAGATATCAATGGGTTCCTGGTTTCGTATTCGCTTTACCGGCAGAACTTTTACCGTACCAACTTTATTTATGGTTTTGGCAGGAACGAAGATCTTCCCGAGGGTATCAATGCCTCGGTGGTTACCGGCTTTACAAATAAGCAGGGCGTTAGGCGGGCTTATTACGGCCTGGAATTTGAGGCCAGCAGGTTCAATAAGCATGATGCGTACTATTCCTATATTTTTAAAACGGGGGGGTATTTTAGCAGCCGCTCATTGCAGGATGTGGATGTGCTGGTGAACGTGGATCATTTTACGAGCCTGAAAAAGCTATCTGCCAAATGGTATAACCGCAGCAGAATGGGGGTATCCTATTCACGCCAGATAAACCGATTACTTAATGAACCTTTGTTCATCGAATCTGTTTATGGCTTGCCTTATTATCGCAATAAGATCTTTGAAGCAGATATGCGTGCCACCATAAAATTTGAATCGGTTTTTTTTAACCTGCACAAAATTGCCGGGTTTCGGTTGGCCCCTTTCATATTCAGTGACCTTAGCTTCTTGACGCCGGTGAATGAGTCGTTTGGGAAATCCAGGGGGTTTCCAGCATTGGGCGGAGGTTTGAGAACCAGGAATGAAAATCTTATTTTTGGCACCATTGAGTTAAGGGGATATGTTTTTCCCCGTGTTATGGACGGCATGCAAAACTGGAAGGTTGAACTGAGCACTAAGCTTCAATTCAAATACAACAGTAATTTTATCCGCCGCCCTGAATTTGTTTCACTTAATTAATCGCATGTATTCTGCAGAAGAAGCCAGCCGGATAAAGCAACAATTCTGGACAAGTTTTGGCCAGTATATGGCGCCTGTTCTATCGGCCGAAAACCAGCAAGTAAACTGGATCAATTATAAAACCGGTATCCGTTATTTGTATTTCAGGATGGAAGCAACCAGCAAACAGGCAACAATCAGCATAGAGATGCTGCACAAAGATCCTGCGCATGCGGCCACTTTATATAAAATTTTTGAAGATACCAAGGCTTCGCTGGAAGACAGTACCGGCGAGGAATGGGAGTGGGAAGCTGCCCACATCAATGAGCATGGTCAGCCACTAAGCCGCATCTTTAAAACGCTGGCCCCGGTAAATATTTTTAAACAAACAGACTGGCCGGCCATCATCAGTTTTTTTAAGCCAAGGCTGATAGCGTTAGACTGCTACTGGACAGACCATAAAATGATATTTGAAATGAGCGTATAGCCCATCCATTTATAACGAAATAATTTTACACTTTAAAACTTTAATAATGAAACAATTTAAACTATGGGGAATTGCGGGGATGTTACTTATAGCAGCGTCCTGTAATAATCCTGCAGACAAAGAGAAAGAAGAACTTGAAACGCCCGCCGTTAAAATGATGAGTGAGCGTACTGTTGAGTACAAAGTGAACGATGTAACGATGGTTGGTTTTGTGGCTTATGATAGTGCAGATACAGGCCGCAGGCCTGCAATATTGGTTGTGCCGGAATGGTGGGGGCTGAACGAATATGCCAAAGGGCGTGCAAGGCAACTGGCCGATCTTGGTTATGTAGCCATGGCTGTGGATATGTATGGAAACGGGTTGCAGGCCGACAATCCTGAAATGGCAGGTAAACTGGCTACACCATTCTATGAAAATCCTGCAATGGCCAGGGAGCGTTTTACTGCCGCTTTGCAAACATTAAAAAGCCTGGCTGTAACTGATACCAACAAGATTGCTGCTATTGGGTATTGTTTTGGTGGTGCACAGGTGCTGAACATGGCAAGGCTGGGTGTGCCGCTGAAGGGAGTAGTGAGCTTTCATGGAAACCTGGTAGGCGTGCCGCCGCAAAAAGATATGGTAAAAGCTGCTGTATTGGTGTTGCATGGTGCCGATGACCAGTTTGTGCCGCAAACAGAGGTAGCTACTTTCAAGAAGCAGATGGACTCTTTAGGCATACCTTATATTTTTAAAGCATACCCCGGGGCCACGCATGCTTTCACCAATCCTGCTGCTACTGAAATGGGAAAGCAATTCAATATCCCCATTGCTTATAATGCTGCTGCTGATACTGCTTCGTGGAATGAAATGAAGCAGTTTTTCCGGGATATATTCTAATCTTAAATAAGTCGTAAAGACACCGAATAACAAATAGGAAGTCTCATAATTAAAAGAACGTCCTGAGATTTGCTTAAACGGAGACTGTACCCCATCAGGTATCCGAATTAAAGGAGGCTGTATCGTACTTATGATACAGCCTCTTTGTGTTATGATAAGAATGAAAACTGCCGGTTAGTGATTAAAGTGAAGCCGCCCGGCTGTGCATGCAAGATCTACATCATAATATTGATACCTGCATAATATAATGGTTGACTCAATGCATAAAAAAAGCGGCTGATACAATATCAGCCGCTTTTTCAAGAAAGGAAAACTATCTTATTGTTTAACCAGTTTGTTGTTGTAAATAACGTTGCTGTTTTCGTCGGTAACTGTAAAGATGTACATCCCTCTTTGCAGGTTACTTACGTTATTGAAACGCAACCTTGTGCTTCCTGAATTGATCTGCCATTTTTCGGTAGCAATTGTTTTACCGGAAACGTCAGACAACCTAACGTTTAAGAATTGCTTGCTCTTGCTAAGGAAGTCTACAGTAATATCGTTTACAAAAGGATTAGCCAGAACAGTAACACCAGTTTTTTCGATGCTTACTTTAACCCTTGCCACATCTGAATACTGGAACTTACCATCAACATCCACCTGCTTAATGCGGTAGTAGTTGTAACCGTCAACAGGTTTTGGGTCGTACGAACCGTATGTTTTTGTAACGTTGCTATTGCCGTTACCAGCGTTCAGGGAATTAATCGTTGTCCAGTTGCTGCCGTCGGTGCTTTTTTCGATATCGAAATATTTGTTGTTGCTTTCAGAAGCGGTGCTCCAGCTAACAGCAACTCCTCCACCTTTCAGTACGGCGTTAATATTAAGAAATTTAACCGGTAACGGACCACCTTCAGGGCAGGTTGCAAACTTGATATCATCGATAGCAAAGTCGTTACCGCAACCAGAAGGAGTTGCATCAGATAAAGTCAATCTTACCCTTTGAGCAATGGCTGGCAAATTAAATACACCGCCCAATTGAATCCATGTTGGATTGGCAGACTGAGGTACTGAAGTAGCCGTTACGTTTTGCAGAGATACCCAGCCGGTAGTGCCGGTAGCACTTGTATTGTATTCCACCTTGAAAGTGATGGTTGGTAATAATGGCGTAGCACCACAGGTTCCCGGCGTGTTTACATTAAGAAGGAAAAGACTGGCTGCATAGCTGCCTGGTAAAAATCCTGAGCTACCATTTGTAATGGTATGCACAAAGAAATCGCCGGTCTGTCCGTTAATTACCAGCATTTTTCCCAGGATACTATTAGGAGTATGGTCGCCTGTGTTATGCCATTCTGGCCTTTGCTGCGTATTGTTGATAGTCCTGTAAAAACCATCTGCCATAGGACCTTGTGTTGGATCGAACTGCAGGTTCACCACATCGGGGTGGGCTGTGTTACTAGTACCAGATCCGAAATTTTCTGAGTAGATCACTACTTCATTGGCACAATAATTTTGTGCAGCGGCGCTAACGTTTGTTAATAAAAGGCCGAAGAACATGAGGAAACTGATGGCTGTAGAAATTAACCCGCCATTCCTGAGTGTAAATTTTTCTTGCATAATAAATAAGTTTACAGAGATGAATAATTAAATAATTCAATAAGTAAATCAAGAAAATAATGGATGGGGAAATTTCAAAAGAATTGGAGGAAGGGGTTATCATGCAGGTAGTGTAAGAGAAAATTGCCTTTGAGCACTTCCTGACAATTGGCAAAAATAGGAACTTAACTTTAATTAACAAACTTTTTTATAGAATATTATTGGGATATTTTAATTGCTGTGGCGAAGGGGCGTAGCCCCGGATTGTTGTATTTACTACCGTATAAGCAGGTCACAGACATTAAACTTTTTTGTGTTTGCAAACCTCAGGTCGTCAAATCCGGCATAAACTGCGCAAACTGTGGAATTAAAAGCTATAATCTGTCATCTTGATCCGGCAGAATTCATAGTCGGCTGGTTGCAGATTTTCCCTTATTTCTATGCCACCGGGATTGGTTTTTGCAGCTTTATTTATTTTTTCCTGTTTGTTCACCAGCGATGCCAGGTCTGCCATCCAGGTATCTTTTTCGGTTTTTTCCATGGCGGGCAAATTAAGGAGGATCATGTATTCCCCTTCCCGGCCGCACCCGCCTACCTTAAAGCCGGTAATTTTTTGCTCATGAGCGCTGTTGTATTTTTTTACAAAGGGACTTAAGAAATCAGCAGATGAAGGCCCGCAGCAAACGCTGCCAAAATAAACCCCTACCGGGAAACCATCGGATGGTGTTGTTGCGGTTTCCATAGTTTTACTTGTATTGTGGCAACTGCCCATTAGTAAAAAGATATATAGAAATTTCATAGATCGCTTTATTGTGAATTGAGCAAATTGCATGCTAAAGGTAAGCGGCTGTGCCTTATAAAAATAAAGGGACTTAAAGAAAAGCACAACGTTTTGTTACACATAGGTTTTTCAATTAGCTTTGCGGCTATGACTACAGAATTATTAAAGGATATGAGAGACCGTTTGCTGGTTTTGAGGAGGTTTCTTTGACGTCGCTAACCGAGAAGCAAAAATAGAAAACGACCGGCAATTATCGTTGTCTCCCGGCTTTTGGGATGATAATACCCGTGCCACTTCCATACTAAAAGAAATAAAAGTAAACGAGTACTGGGTAGATATGTTTAAAGACGTAACTATGGCAGTTGAGGACTTTGCTGTGCTGTTCGAGTTCTGGAAAGAAGGAGAGACCACAGAGGAAGAAGCCCGTGAAGCCTTTACTAAAGCCAATACTGCCATTGAGGAAGCGGAATTTAAAAGTACGCTTAATGATCCTGCAGATTCCTTGCCATGCGTGGTTGAGATAAACAGCGGTGCAGGTGGTACTGAAAGCCAGGACTGGGCAGAGATGCTGGCCCGCATGTACCGCATGTATGCAGAAAAGCAGGGCTGGACGGTAACCGAACTTGACTGGCAATGGGGTGATGGCGCCGGTATTAAAGCATGTACCTACCAAATTGATGGCCCCTTTGCCTATGGGTTTTTAAAGGCCGAAAGCGGCGTGCACCGGTTGGTACGCATCTCCCCTTTTGACAGCAATGCCCGCCGTCATACTTCTTTTGCATCTGTATATGCTTACCCGCTGGTAGATGATACTATTACCATTGAAGTGAACCCGGCCGATGTAAAGATGGAGACCTCCCGAAGTGGTGGTGCCGGCGGACAGAACGTGAACAAGGTAGAAACTAAGGTGCAGCTTACACATATTCCAACAGGCATTGTAGTAGTTTGCCAGCAGGACCGCAGCCAGCTTGGCAACCGGGAACTGGCCATGCAGATGCTGAAGAGCCGCTTATATGAAGTTGAATTACAAAAACAGAATGAACTGCGGGATGCTACCAACAGCAAGAAGAAAAAGATAGAGTGGGGCAGCCAGATACGCAGTTATGTTTTCCATCCATACAAGATGATAAAAGATCACCGCACAGATTACGAGGTAGGCAATGTGGGCCCGGTAATGGACGGTGATCTGGAAGGTTTTATTAAAGCTTATTTAATGAACGAGAAGGAAGCGGGGGTTTGATTTGGTGCGATGATTTGGTGCGATGATTTGGTGATTTGGTGATTTGGTGATTTGGTGATTTGATGATTTGGTGATTTGGTGATTTGGTGATTTGGTGATTTGGTGATTTGGTGATTTGGTGATTTGGTGATTTGGTGATTTG
>JBBSKH010000078.1:0-16899 GCA_038256495.1 Chitinophagales bacterium | reverse complement strand
GGATAGTAGGAAAATTTGCCGGGCGCATCCGCAGAAAATACAAAGGTGCATGTGCTTTTTGCAACCCATATTTTTTCTGCAGAAAACGATATTCTTTTCTTAAAAGATTCGGATAAGCTTCTTCAAATTCTTTGTCTAACAGAGCTGCCTGGCCAAGCAACAACGCCTCTAACTGGTGAATCTGGTTCTTATGCTTCGCCAGTACGTTAAGCGGTACAGACCTTGCAATTTGTTCGAAGGAATCGCTGTTGGTACGCATGCCGAAGTTACGGGCAAGCAGCCACCAGAAACATTCTTCCCAATGCATGTTATTCTGTTGAACCAGGCTTTCAATATATACCGATCGTTGCTGCAACCTTTCAATAAGCAAACGCTCCTTCCAGGCTGTCAGGGTTAATGTAGAAACCTCCCCTATATGCTGCTGGCAGGGAATAAACTGTGCACTCTGCATTAATTCTTCGTATCGTGATAACAATAAATTGGAGATATGGGGTTGCAGCTCCAGCGTAGGAAATGGTAACGAATCTTCGGTGTCGTGCTGCCAAACAACATGCAAAATAATATTATGGTAATTTTTATCTCCCCCATGCCCGTGAGCAAACCAGTCTGAACTTTTAAGATGAAGTTCGATGTTACCAGCCCAGGTGGTGTTGCCAGTATGGATACGGGCATTCAGGAAGTCAGGCCCTTGGTTGGTATTGTGAGTACCGCCGCTAATAATCTGTATAGCATCCCCCTGCGTACTCACCAGGTGGCGGGTATTAAAGTGCTGAAACTGCCAGATATATTGAAGAAGTTTTTCAGTCATGCCACAGGGTGCCGCTTTAATTTAAATTGCAAAGGCCAGGTCAAAATACAAAAGACCTTTCAATTTTCATAGCCCTGTTAGCGGAGCTTACCTAGCGCCTGCACTACCCTGCTTACCGGCAGCCCCATCACATTGTAGAAATCGCCTTCAATACATTTAATACCAATCACTCCTATCCATTCCTGTATGGCGTAGGCTCCTGCCTTATCAAGCGGTTTGTATTTTTCGGCGTAAAAATTTACCTGTTCGCTTGTTAGTGGATGGAAAAGCACTTTCGTAGTATCTGCAAATGCTATTTCTTCTTCACCTTTTATTATTACTACCGCCGTTATTACTTCATGTGAATTTCCGGAAAGCAATCCAAGGAATTTCTTCGCTTCTGCAATATCCCTTGGTTTACCAAGTATACGGTTATTGTGTACCACAATTGTGTCGGCAGCAATAATAATGCTGCTGGCGGGTTCTGCAGCGGCAATAGTCTTCGCCTTATTCCTCGCTATATGTATAGCCGCATCAGCAAAGCTTAATCCTGGGGGGAAAGTCTCATCTGCATCACTCACTTTAACGGTAAAATCTATCTCAGCCCACTCCAGCAATTGCTTACGCCTTGGAGATTGAGATGCCAGTATAATCTGTTGCATGTAATTAAAAAATAAAAAATAACATTGATAAAATGCCGGCGAGCATCACGAATTTAATGCGGGTGCTTTGCCGGTGAAAGTCGGTGGCCGTAGCGGCCTTGTACAAATTACGCAAAAGAAAAAGCAATGGCACAATCACTAATGCTACTGTGTATACAATGATGGGCCACCAACCCAGTTGCCAGGCATATAATTGTACGATGACTAAAACGGCAATGCATACCACCATCCAAACGGCTGTAAACACTTTGCTGGCGGGTATACCCCAGGCAATGGGCATTGTGCGGCAGTTAAATCGCTGGTCGCCTTCTACATCTTCCATATCTTTTATCACCTCCCTGATGATGGATACAATGAAGGCGAAGCCGGCATATAAAATAGTAAACTTAAAAAACTTCCTGTCATCAAACACCTCAATCTGCCCGTAGAGATCCAGCAACGAACGGGTGAAAAAATATACAACCAGAATAACCCAGGCAGTAAGAGAGGCAATAATAATGTTGCCAGACAGTATCCTTTTTTTAAAAGTAGTAGAATAAAACCAAAGTAGCAGCACACTAAACAGGTTACCTGTTATGATGATCCAGCTTTTTAAACGGTAGCTGATGTAGGCACTTAACAAGAGACCTAAACCACTCAGCAACCAATGCCACAAAATGGCCCAGCGCCGCTTCACCTGTTTGTCAATAACAATGCGGCCAGGTTTGTTTACGGCATCTATCTGCACATCAAAATAATCGTTAATTATATAACCTGCGGCAGCAATAACTACCGAAGCCAGCACCAGCAAAGCAAACAGGAAATGATTTACAGGAAAAAAACCTTGAGGCGCTAATGAAGCAAATACAGCATAATAAAACAAACACTGGGTAAGGGCAATAAAGAAAAGATTGGGCCAGCGAATGAGTTTAAAAAATGCACCTAGGGTTTTCATCACAATAATTATAGCTGCTGAAATATTTGGGGTTTACTAACCTTTTATTTTTAACGGGATGGAGTGGTGCCATCATCATGCCAGTGTTCATTCAACTTCAGCACTTTTTCTATCACATCTCTTACGCACCCCTCGCCACCGTTGATGGGTGAAATATAGGCAGCAACTGATTTTAATTCAGGAACTGCATCTGCAGGGCAACATGCAAGTCCCGCCATCTGCATTGGAACAAGGTCCGGAATATCATCGCCCATATACAACACTTCGGCCCATTTGTAATTGGCTGATGTTACATGGCGCAATAATACTTCTTTCTTATCGGTTACACCCATGTGCACATTGCTGATTCCCAGTTTTTGCAACCGCATTTTTACAGCATCAGATTGCCCGCCCGATATTACCAATATATCATAGCCCCTTTTTATGGCAAGTTGAAGGGCATATCCATCTTTGATGTTCATCCTGCGGGCCATCTGGCCATCGTTTAATACCAGAAGGCTACCATCGGTTAGCACACCGTCTACATCCAGTACAAACAACCTGATGGCCTTAAAAAGGGAGAGTACATTCATATCATTCATTTTAGGATGCAGAACAGCACAAAACTATTTCTGGTTATCACGCCATTCGTATACCCAACTGCTTTGTATCATTTCCAGATGACCTTCACTACTTTCGTCTGCTTTGCCTTCAAAATGCGGCAGTTCCATCACCCATTTATGCAGGTCAGTAAAGCGAATGCGATAGATCTTTCCTTCACTAAACTCATCGCCAAAACGTTCGTATAGCTTCTGGGCAATGTCTTCGTAATCGTTCCAGTGAATGGGGGGCTCAAAAGTCATATTAAAAGTTTGAAAAGTGTATGTACTGAATAATTTTTTTGAAAGCAGCGGGAATTATTCCCCTAAAAATTGTGTCTGGTCTGGCAGGGTTACTTCTATATCACCGCCTTCAGCCAATAAAACACACTGGCAACTTAACCGGGAGTTGAGCCTTGGATTGATAGCCCTGTCAATAAAATCTTCTTCTTTATCGCTCAGTTCTTCCACCAATTCTTCGCCTTTTTCTACGTACACATGGCAGGTGCTGCATGCACATACGCCACCGCAATTATGATGCAGGTTAATATCATTCTTTAAAGCCACTTCCAAAACACTCTGCCCATCTTCTACATTGCTAATGGTTACCGGCTCTAATCCTTTCTGTTCAAATTTAAACTTAATATTATACATACTTGCAAATTTCGGGAGTGCAAACCTACTGCATATTACCAATTAAGGAAAATTCATTTTACATTGAGCGGCTAATTAGCAACTTAAGCTTAAATTGTAACATAATTCCAACCCGAAAAAGAGCTCGAATAAATCATAACATTATGAAAAATCCTGGATTGCTGCTGATGATATTGGTTACTGTGTTCATTGTAAGTTCCTGTGGCGAAGACAAAAAGGAACCTGTTACAGCTATAAAACCTCCGGTAGTAATAAAAAAAGACAGTAGCACACAACCCATGCAAGCCCCCATTATAAACATCATTGATACGGTTGCATTAAAGTACACGGTGCTTTACATGAAAGATAGTGCGGCCAGCAGCGTTGGTATCAGCGAAAAGCTTTCAAAAATTTACAGTAAATCAATTCCTGAATTGCTTGCAAAAGAAAACATTGCCACAAACGGTCCGCCCATTGCATGGTATAAGACTAATTCGGCTCCATTCTTTTTCGAAGCCGGCATTCCTGTTGAAAAAAAACCAAGCAAATTGCCCAAGGGCTTTTATGTAAGAGATATTGGTGGAGATAGTGCCGTTATTGCGCATTTCTACGGCCCCTATTCAATAACCAACATGGGCTACGATGCGCTGGCAGAATGGGCTAAAGACAATAAGAAAAGAAAAAGCGGTGCGCCATACGAGATATATGTATCTGATCCCCTGGATGAAAAAGGTAAAGCTATAGATCCTTATCGGTTACGCACCGACATTGTATTTCCCCATAAATAATTTGCCTTGTTAAGGATTCATGATGCTGTCTGTAAGCCTGAGGTAAGTGGTGCGTAGCTTTGGATGTGCTGCAAACAAACGCAAGTGTTTATCCATAGTAAGAATATCCTTTCGCACCGCCGGGCCTGTTTGAACTTTTGATGGCGACGCATCTTGTATGCGGTGTGCCGTTTCCATGATCAAGGGCTTCAGCAGGTCAAAATCCACCCTTTCTTTAACGCAATAATCTTCTGCAATAGCATATAAATGATTTGTAAAATTGCTAACAATCACAGCAGCAGCATGCAGTTTTAGTCTTTCTTCATCCCCCACTTTCATAACGTTGTTCGAAATTGTTCGGGCAAATTGCTCAATAAAATCGGTAACTTCTGGCGTGTTACCATCTACCAGGAAAGGTATAGGCGGAATGCTGTTCATCTCTTTTCGTAAACTTTGCAAAGGATACAGCACGCCATAATGAGTAGAGAAATTAGCCAATACATCTTTTGATACCGAGCCGGCAGTATGCACCACGGGCTTGTTCGCCATACCATAACGGGTAAAAAAATGTTCCAGAGCCTGGTCTGCAATGGCAAGTATAAAAAGGTCGGCGTCTGTATCAGGCTGACCATCAAAACCAGCATAGCCTGCGCCCAGCTCATTTGCAAGTATACTGGCATGGTCAGTATCCCGGCTGATGACCTGTATTACACGGTGATCGTGTTGGGTTATAAGCCGGCCCAGTACAGTAGCCACATTTCCAGATCCAATAATTCCTATTTTCATATAAAATTTGATTAGGGTGTAACAGCGTACGGAAAGAGCGTTCAAAACCTCTGTCAGAAGTGAATGTACGGATAGATTTTCTCGTGGGTGCTGCTTTAAGTTTTACATTTGCAGCAATGAAAGTACAAAAAAAGTTAGCATTAGGATATTTCAAAACAAAATTAAACCTGCTTTCGTTGGTGAATAAACAAAAAGCCGGCGAAGAAGCGTTTAAATTGTTTTGTACTCCTTTCCTCAGGTACCAGGGACCAGAAGCCCCGGTATTTAAGGATGCTGAAAAACTTACTTTTCAACTAGATGGTAAAAAGATCATCGGTTACAGATGCAACCATCCACAGCAAAAAAAAGTACTGCTGCTGCACGGCTTTTCTTCCACCTGTCACCGGTTTGATAAGTATGCCGAAGCACTTATTAAAAAGGGCTATGAAGTGTTGGCATTTGATGCGCCTGCACATGGTGGCAGTGATGGCAAAACGGTGAACGCAGTTGAGTATAGCGATATGATAAAACAAATAGTGCAGTTATATGGCCCTGTTGATGCTTTTATTGCCCATTCATTTGGCGGAATTGCTGTAAGTCTTGCGTTAGAAAGCCTGCCTCATAGCAGCAATACCAAAGTAGTGTTGATAGCTCCGGCTACAGAAACAGAAAGCGCCATCAATGGTGCTTTTGCACTGCTGGGCATAAACAACAAGGTGCTTCGGCAAGGCTTAGACGAGGCCATTTATAAAAGAGAAGGCCGCAACACATCCTGGTACTCCATCAGGAGGGCAATGAAAAATATAACTGCTTCAGTCCTTTGGCTGCACGATGAAGAAGACGATATTACGCCATGGGAAGACGCTAAAAAAGTGCAGCAGGAGGCTTTACCTAACATTGAGTTCGTGTTTACAAAAGGGCTGGGCCACCAGAGAATTTACAGGGATGCTGACGTGCGCAAACGTATACTCGAGTTCCTCTAATTCAATTTTATTGTAGAAAAAATGTTGCTTTTTCAATTTTAAACTAATATTGCACTATTCATCTGAGCAATTTTTCGTACATTCTTGTGTAGGAAATAACGTACAGTAAAAGCGTAAACAATACTAAAAAAAAGCTTGAAAGCCGTTATAAAAAACACTTTTAAGCAAAAATAAAAACACCTGTCCGATATATCGCTATAGTTTCGTTGGCCTATTACGGTTAACAAACAAGATGTAAAAAAGGCATAAACAGGAAAGCATAAAATAATATGGCAAAAAATTTATTAATAGTAGAGTCCCCTGCAAAAGCAAAGACCATTGAGGCCATCCTGGGGAAAGATTTTGAAGTAAAGAGCTGCTTCGGTCACATTCGTGACCTGGAGAAAAATGATATGGGTATTGATGTGAACAATAATTTCACACCAAAATACATTGTACCTGCTGAAAAAGAAAAAGTAGTACGGGATTTAAAAGCACTCGCCAAAAAATCTGGTGAAGTATGGCTGGCATCGGATGAGGACCGCGAGGGAGAAAGCATTAGCTGGCACCTGGCGGAAGTATTGAACCTTGACCCAAAGACCACCAAACGAATTGTTTTTCATGAGATCACCAAACCCGCTATCCAAAAGGCGGTGCAAAATCCACGGACCATTAATATGGACCTGGTAGATGCACAACAGGCCCGCCGTGTAGTAGACAGGTTGGTGGGTTTTGAATTAAGCCCGGTTTTATGGCGCAAGATTGGCCAGCAAGGTGGCTTAAGCGCAGGACGTGTACAAAGCGTGGCGGTAAAATTGATCGTAGAAAAAGAAAGAGAAATAAATGCATTTTCGCCCACCAGCAGTTTTAAAGTAGAAGCATTTCTGGAAGCCACGGACCTGAACGATCGTAAAGTTGCTTTTAAGGCAGAAGGTGCCAAACACAATGAAGCGGCCGATGCAGAAAAATTCCTGGAGAGTTGTATTGCTGCCGAATATACTGTAAAAGATATACAGGTAAGGCCCGGCAAACGCACGCCGGCAGCACCTTTTACCACTTCTACCCTTCAGCAGGAAGCCAGCCGCAAACTGGGTTATGGTGTTAGCAAAACAATGTTGCTTGCACAAAAATTGTACGAAAGTGGTAAGATCACTTATATGCGTACGGACAGTGTGAACCTTGGTGAGACCGCCATGGATGCCATCAAAAAAGAGATCAACCAAAATTTTGGAGAAAAATACCTGCAGGTAAGAAAATATAAAAACAAGAATGAAAGTGCGCAGGAAGCGCACGAAGCCATCCGGCCAACGTATATGGAAAACAGTTCGGTAGGCGACATGGATCTTAACCGGTTGTACGAACTGATCTGGAAGCGCACCATTGCCAGCCAGATGAGCGATGCAGCATTTGAAAAAACAACTGCTAAGATTAACATCAGTACAAATAATGAAGAGTTAACGGCTACGGGTGAAGTATTGAAATTTGATGGTTTCTTAAAAGTGTATCTGGAAAGTACCGATGACGAGGAAACTGAAGATGGCGCAGAAAGCCGCCTGCCCGACCTTACTGTTGGCCAGGTACTTGATTTCAAACAAATGACCGCCACAGAAAAATTTACGAAACATGCTGCCCGGTACACGGAAGCTTCGCTGGTAAAGAAACTGGAAGAACTAGGTATTGGCCGACCAAGTACTTACGCTCCTACTATTTCTACCATTGTTAAAAGGAATTACGTAGAGAAAAAAGACAAAGACGGCGTAAAAAGAGACTTTCGCATCCTGCGTTTGAAAACAACTAAAGTTGAGAAGATTACTGAAACAGAAAATACGGGTGCAGAAAAATCTAAGTTATTCCCGACTGATCTCGGACTCGTAGTAACCGATTTTTTAAGCCAGCATTTTAAAGATGTAATGGACTATTCCTTTACAGCCAAAATTGAGAAAGAATTTGACGAGATAGCAGATGGCAAAGTGGTTTGGAATAATATGGTGAAAGATTTTTACGGCCCCTTTCATTCTGGTGTAGAACATACTTTAGAGAATGCCGAAAGAGCGGTGGGTGAAAGATCGCTGGGCGAAAGTGAAGATGGCAAACCAATTATTGCCCGTATGGGCCGTTATGGCCCTATGGTGCAAATAGGCGCACAGTCGGATGAAGAAAAGCCAAAATTCGCCAGGATAAAAGCTTCGCAAAGCATTGAGACCATTACGTTGGAGGAGGCTTTGGAGTTATTCAAATTACCCCTTCAATTGGGCGAACACGAATCACAGGAAGTGTCTGTTAACATTGGCCGCTTTGGTCCCTATGTAAAATGGGGTGAGCAGTTCGTCTCTATTCCCAAAGGAGAAGAGCCTGCCGAAATGGATCTTGAAAGAGCGATTGAGATCATTAAAGCAAAACAAAAAGAAGATGCTCCAATAGGATTTTACGACGAAAAACCTATCACCAAAGGCAAAGGCAGGTTTGGCCCTTTCATTAAATGGAACGATATGTTCATTAATGTACCAAAGGCCTACCAGTTTGATAACCTGAGCCAGCAGGACTGTGATGAGATGATTAAAAAGAAAATTGAAAAAGAAGCCAACCGGTTTATTCAGCAATGGCCCGAAGAAAAAATTGCCATTGAAAATGGCCGTTGGGGACCATTCATTCGCTTTGGAAAAAAGATGTTGAAACTAACGGCTGGGCCTAATGGCAAGTACACGCCGGAAGAATTAACAGCCCTTGACATTGAAACGGTAAAGAAAATGATCCTGGTACAGGACCCCAAAGCCTTCGATAAAAAAACGGCGGCGAAGAAGAAAGCGCCGGCAAAAAAAGCAGCCAGTAAAAAAGCTACCACCAAAAAGGCTACTTCAAAAAAATAATTTTATCAACCCGGAACCTGTTTCCGGGTTGTGTTTTTAAGGCCTGTCATGCAATGAAATCCGGGCTGTTTCCGTTAAATTAAGTTTTTAATAACAACTGTGGAAAATAAACCTTCCGTATTATTATCAACTTGTACGAACTTGAATTTTTAAAATCCTGATTTGAAAGAAAACAAAGAAATAAAAGCACTACTGAACCTGATAGATGATCCGGATGACGATGTATATTCCACGGTTAGTGAGAGGCTATTGTCGTTTGGAAAAGACATTATTCCCAACCTGGAAACTTTATGGGAAAACATTGATAACGAAGACACGCAGGAAAGGATTGAACTACTGATTCACCGTGTACATTTCAGGGATCTTACTGCCGAACTCAACGCATGGGCAGCTAATCCGGTTGAACTGCTGGAAGGTGCCCTGATTGTAGCACGATACAATTACCCCGACCTTGATGCCGGCGTTTGCCGACAGGAAATAGAGAAAATGCGCCGCAACATCTGGCTGGAACTGAACAACTACCTCACTCCTATTGAATCGGTTAATGTAATGAACAGCATTTTTTTCAATTACTATAAACATCAGCCGCTAGAGCTCGAGTACGAAAATGCAGATCATTTCCTCATCAACAAAACGCTGGAGAGCAGGAAAGGCAACGCCATCGGTAATGGAATTTTGTACCTGGTACTTTGCCAGTTGCTGGATATCCCTGTAAGAGCACTCAATATTCCACGGCAGTTCATACTCGGATATTTTGATGACCAGTACGAATTGATCAACCCTGTAAAGCACAGCTCAGAAAAAATAAAATTTTATATTGATCCGCTAAGCGGACAAATGTATTCACATAAAGACATCGAAAGTTATTTTAAAAGAATGTCTGTACCGCCGGTTACTTCCTATTTCAGGGCGATGAACAATAAAAAAGTGATTGCATTTTTGTTAGAGGAAATGAGCAAATGTTTCGACAATGCAAGGAACCAATACAAGATGCACGAACTAATTTCACTGGCACAAATCTTAGAATAATGATCTACCACATCACAAGCCAGGCCGCCTGGAACGATGCTCAGGACAGCGGCTTTTACGAAGCTGCTTCACTGGCCACAGAAGGTTTTATACACAACAGCAGCCGGGAGCAGTTGCCTGCAGTGCAGCAACGCTATTACAAGGATGCAACGGGTATGATCATCCTGCACATTGAGGAAGACAGGCTTACATCGCCCCTGAAATATGAACTGGCTCCATCTATAAATGAAATGTTCCCGCATATTTACGGGCCCATTAATATTGATGCAGTCGTAAACACAGAACCTTTATGATCAACTGGGAAGACTTTGAAAAAGTAGACATGCGGGTAGGCACCATTCTGCAGGTACAAGATTTTGAAAAAGCCAGGAAACCGGCATACCAGCTAACGATCGATTTTGGAGAACTGGGAATTAAAAAATCATCGGCACAAATTAAAGCCCTTTATAGGGAAGAAGAATTGCTGGGAAAACAAGTGATAGCAGTAGTTAACTTTCCTGTAAAGCAGATTGCAAATTTCTTTAGCGAGTGCCTGGTATTGGGGATTTATAACAGCGATCAGCAGGTAGTACTGTTGCAGCCGGGAATGACGGTAGCCAATGGAGACAAGATCGGTTAGCAATTGCTGAACTGATCGAAATACGAACCGAGCTTTTTAAAATTTTCTTTATTAATGCTGAAAAAATGCTGGCGACCGTCTTTTTTTCGTTCCAGCAGGTCGCTATCCATCAACAATTTAATATGGTGCGAACAGGCAGGTTGAGATAAGCCAGTCAACATCATCACATCGCTGCAGGTAATGGCGCCTTTCTCTAGTATCTCCAGCAAAATTTCATGGCGATAGCCGTCTGCCACGGCGGCCATAGCTTTTTTTATAAATTCATTTTGGTTTATCTCATCATGTTGCATTACAAGCGTAGTTTAGCTGGCTGACATATTGCTGTTACAATGTTGTATTTTTATACCATTCATAAAATGACAGAAACATTTTACTATAATAGTCCACTTGGTTATTTGCAAATCGTTGCCAACAATAATGCAGTTGCCAGTGTTGGTTTTATGAGTAAAGATTATATGCTTACTCATGAATATTCAAATTACAACACCGCTACTTCAGCTGCACTAAAAAAATGTATCAACGAGCTAGATGACTACTTCAGCGGTAAAAATCTGCAGTTCAGTGTTACGTTCCGGCAGGATGGCACTACATTTCAACAAAACGTATGGCAATCTTTATTGAGCATACCTGCCGGCCAAACCAGCAGTTATATGGCACTTAGCAAGAAGCTGGGCAATGTGAAGGCGATAAGGGCCGTGGGAACTGCCAACGGTAAAAACAAGCTTGCTATCCTGGTGCCTTGCCACCGGGTAATTGGCAGCAATGGTACGATGGTTGGCTATGCAGGAGAAATATGGCGGAAACAATGGTTACTTGAACATGAAGCAAAGCATTGCAACGGTGTGCAGGCTTTATTTTAATGCAGCAACAATTAATTCAAACGAAATAATTATGAAATTTTTTCTTCTCCTCATCAGCAGCATTTGCTTCCTGGCATGTAATGGCAGCAAACAGCAATCGGTGGTTGCCAATGCAACCGATACCAGCGAACTGGCAAAAAAATATAACCTGGAAAAGATCAGGTTGCCGAAGGGTTTTGCCATTAGTGTGTATGCTGAAGTACCCAACGCAAGGAGCATGAGCTTATCTCCATCAGGGGTTTTGTATGTAGGCAATCGTTCAGGAGATAAAGTTTATGCCGTTACCGATGATAACAAAGATGGCCGGGCAGATAAAGTGTATACCATTGCTAGTGGCCTCAATACGCCCAACGGCGTGGCTTTCAGGAACGGCAATTTGTATATTGCCACTATTAGTGAAATCCTGAAGCTGGAAGATATTGAAACCAGGCTGGCTACCCCCCCGGCACCCATAACCGTATTTGATAAATACCCGAAGGATACACACCACGGCTGGAAGTTCATAGCATTTGGCCCCGATGGAAAACTGTATGTGCCGGTTGGAGCTCCGTGCAATGTTTGTAAAAAAGAAGATCCCATATTCGCCTCTATCACCCGCATGAACGAAGATGGTAGCGGTATGGAAGTGTTTGCCAATGGGATAAGAAACTCTGTGGGCTTTGCGTGGCATCCTGTTACTAACCAATTATGGTTTACAGAAAACGGCCGTGATATGCTGGGTGAAAATGTACCTGGAGATGAATTGAATACTGCAGCACAGCCGGGAATGCATTTTGGATTTCCTTTTTGTCACCAGGGCAATATTCCTGATCCTGAATTAGGTGTAGGAAAAAATTGCAGCAATTACACCGCACCTGTACAAATACTTGGGCCGCACGTAGCCGCTTTGGGTATGCGCTTTTACACCGGCAATATGTTTGGTGAGGAATACAGAAATATTATTTTTATTGCCGAGCATGGCAGCTGGAACCGAACGGAACCCATTGGTTACCGGGTAAGCCAGGTAAAACTGGATGCTAACGGAAAATCTGCAGGATATACTGTTTTTGCAGAAGGCTGGCTGCAGCCCGATGGTACTGTATTGGGCAGGCCAGTTGATGTACAGCTCATGCCCGACGGTGCTATGCTGGTAAGCGACGACTATGCAGGTGTGATTTATCGCATCAGGAAAGGGTAATTTTTTCGCAGCAAGCAAGCTGTTACTACTTTTTTAGGTCATCGCCACTAAATGAAAACGGCAATAACTGCGTGGCCTTTTCTATCACATATACAGGCCCGTTCATTCCTGCCAATATTAACCGAATGGGTTCACCTGTTCTTTGTTCGTATTCCCGCAAAGCCTGACGGCACATACCGCAGGGAGATACCGGTGTATTGCTTTCACCATTGGTATTGTGATAGCTGATGGCAATTGTATCGATGGGTATATTATTATGCAACACAGATGCTACACTTAGCAATACCCTTTCGGCACAAATACCAACCGGGTATGATGCGTTTTCCTGGTTGGTTCCCGATACCGTTTCACCATTCTGCAATTTAGCCACGGCCCCCACCAAAAAATTACTGTAGGGTGCGTAGGCATTGGCTGTTTCAGCTCTTGCTGCTTTCAATAGGGTTACATCCGCCTCATTTAATTCATCGCTGCTTTCGTACAGCTCGTATTCAAAGTTTATATTTTCTTTTTTCATTTTTCTTATTTAGATAAAAAATCCTCGCTGCGTTTAGCAGAGAGGATGTTGAAAGATGAAAATACAAATAAAATAATAATACCTGCCTATTATTTTATACCGGTGAAAAGACGCTTCCACCTTGGGCCACCTTCCCAGCTAAACCAAATGAGTGAAGCTTTGCCCACTACATGATCTTCGGGTACAAAACCCCAGTAACGGCTATCAAGAGAATTATGCCTGTTGTCTCCCATCATGAACAAATAATTCATCTTAAAAGTATAAGAAGTAGCCGGTTGATCGTTGATGTAAACAGTACCGCCACGCTGCTCCAGTTTATTGCCTTCATACACGCTGATGCATCGTTCGTAACGGATAAGGTTATCCGGTGTTAATTGAATGGTCATTCCTTTTCCTGGAATAGTTATTGGCCCGTAATTATCTGCCGACCAACGACGGGTAGTATCAAAATAAGGAAATAACTGGCCATCTACCGGCATATAGTAATTGGAAATAGTATAGCCCGCCGGTAATTTCAACGTTTCCATTTCTTCGTTGGTAATGTTCACAATGTATGTGCTGGCATCAATCTGGTAAACATCCCGGATGTCTGGTGGAGTCCTCACATTAATGCCCAATTCGTGCAGCCTGTCGGTATCCAGGTATTCATTGTTGCTGGTAGTAATAGTATAATATCTTTCAGAATGTGGCAGCCGATCCTGTGGTTTACCGTTTATAAATACCTTCCCATCTTTCACTTCCAGTACATCACCTCCAATGGCCACGGCTCGTTTTATAAAATTCTCTCTTTTATCTACAGGCCTTGTAATGATCTGGTCGCCGTAATCATTCCAAACCCTGTCTCTGCCCATATCTCTCACAGCCTGGTAATATGTTCGCCGGCTTCCAAAATTCACCTCATCATTAATCAATGTATCATTTACAGGGAAGTTAAACACCACCACATCATTCCTGTGTACCGGGCTGGCAAACCAGCGGGTATAAGGTATCTTGATGGTTTCTGAATAAGACTTAGCACTTACAAAAGGCATGGTATGGTGCACAAAAGGCATAGCAAGCGGTGTGTTCGGAATCCGTGGCCCATAGCTGAATTTGCTAACAAACAGGAAGTCGTTTACCAGCAAAGTCTTCTCCATAGAAGGTGTTGGAATGGTGTAGGCTTCAAAAACAAATGTGCGGATAATGGTTGCCGCTACTATAGCAAAAGCTGCTGCATCTATCCATTCCCTTGCTGCCGACTTTTTGTAATTGTCTACTACTTTCTTTCCTGCATATCTTTCGCTGGAAGAAAAACCCAGGTAGGGGAAATAAATAAAAGGAACGAAAACTGTGGCGGCATGATGCATTACACCAAAGCGGCCGAAATGCTCTACAAATTTTATAGTGATCCAGATGGTGATAAACTGGCCTGCAATGGGAATAAACTGCAAAAAGAACCAAACTTTTTTCAGCTCCATCAGCTCTACCATACACCAGGTATTGTAAAATGGGATAAGTGCCTTCCAGGGTTCAATGCCGGCCTTTTTAAACATCCCATACAGTCCAATATGCCAGCCGAGGGTAGCAACTAAAATAACAATCCATCCAATGCTCATAAGTAAAATTTTATCGGGCCAAAAGTAACATTCAATATTTAATAATAAGTAACAATAGATAATATTGGGTTTTACGGGTACAATTTTTAACATTATTTACCAATAAATCAATGCCTGCGCCGTTATGGCGCCAACCAGTTGCTAATTTTTAGGTAACACGTACGTTTCCACATCTTCTGCTGTAATGCTTTTGCCACTCAGGATGATAAGCCTTTCCACCACATTACGCAATTCCCTTATGTTGCCCGTCCAATTGTATTCCTGCAATTCCTGCAACGCTTTTTTATCAATCTGCTTAACTGGTTGGCCATACTCCTGTGCTATCAGTTCCAGAAAATATTTAACCAGGTGTGGTATATCTTCTTTTCTTTCATTTAAAGAAGGTACATGTATAATAATAACGCCCACCCTGTGGTAAAGATCAAGGCGAAAGTTTTTTTCATCTACTTCCTTCAATAGATCCTTGTTGGTGGCAGCCACTACCCTAACATCCACGTTAATGTCTTTATCGGCGCCAACCCTTGTAATCTTACCTTCCTGCAATGCCCGCAAAACTTTGGCCTGTGCGCCCGGGCTCATGTCACCAATTTCATCCAGGAAGAGCGTGCCACCGTTGGCTTGCTCAAACTTGCCGATGCGCTGTTTAATGGCCGAGGTAAAAGATCCTTTCTCATGGCCGAACAATTCACTTTCTATTAATTCACTTGGTATAGCAGCACAATTCACTTCCACCATAGGTCCCCCTCTTCTACTGCTTTTTTCGTGTATCCACCGGGCTACCAATTCCTTGCCAACACCATTTTCGCCGGTGATAAGTACACGGGCATCGGTGGGTGCCACTTTCTCAATCGTATCTTTTATTTTTTCAATTGGGGGGCTGCCACCAACCATTTCCTGCACCTTACTCACTTTACGCTTCAGCACCTTGGTTTCGGTTACAAGATGTTGTTTTTCTGTAGCATTCCTCAGGGTGATCAGCAGCCTGTTCAAATCCGGTGGTTTGCTGATATAATCGAAAGCACCTTTTTTAACCGCTTCTACTGCTGTATCAATATTACCATGACCGCTGATCATAATCACCGGCACATCAGGATTAATTAATTTAGATTTCTCCAGGAATTCAATACCATCAAGTTTGGGCATTTTTATATCGCAGAGCACCAGGTCGTAAGTTTTTTCGCTAAAGCGCTTCAGCCCTTCTTCGCCATCAGAAGCCTCGTCTATTTTATATCCTTCAAAGCTTAAAATTTCGGTTAAGGTTTTCCTGATCGCTTTTTCATCATCTATGATCAATATTGTCGCCATTGGTATTAAGGTTTATATGTATTAAGGGTATAGTAGATTAGATCTATAATAAATTGTTGCCAAAAATAATGATTTATGTACTGATAATAACGGGAGTTTTATAATGGAACAGCAATAAAAGCCGATGCTTTAAAACCTCGTCAATGTTTTTTTGATTTTGCCCGATTTGCAATTACATTTGCAGTCCGCCTTTTTTAAAGCGGCGAGTGTTTAATTTTTCGGGATGTAGCCCCGCATCGTGCGGGGCACACGTCTGGGGGCGTGGGGTCGTCCCGATCGCATTCGGGATCATCCCGATTCTATTTTTGATTGCACCTCTTCCAGTTATTTTTTTTTGAAGTGGCGTCATAAGCTTTTAAATTGCACTCCGGTTACAATATTTTTTCGGGATGTAGCGCAGCCCGGTAGCGCACACGTCTGGGGGGCGTGGGGTCGCAAGTTCGAATCTTGTCATCCCGACTTCACAGGACAAATTGGATTTATTCCAGTTTGTCCTGTTTTTATTTTCGCGACAATCATCGCCAATACTGTATATCAGCCGTATGGCTTCATTGATTCGAATAGTTCGAAAGCCCGTTAGTTCCGCTAAAACGTTTGGTTATTGATTCTTTGTAAATCTGCTCTGTATTAAAAAAACCTTGCGCTATCTGCTTGTAAGCCCATTTTATAATACCTGCTTGTGGTTCTCCAGGGGCTATAAAAGTTACCACATTGTAAAAAGCGGCAGGATAACTTTGTTTGTAAAAGGCTTCTTTAGTCGAATATGCTATTTACCAGTAGATAGTATACAACGCCGCTAAAATTCCACAAATAATTAATGCGCCCACTGCAAAAGAGGGATTCAT
>JBBSKH010000077.1:0-16956 GCA_038256495.1 Chitinophagales bacterium | reverse complement strand
CCAAGCCGGCAAAGCCAGCGCCCAAAACAATAAAATGCTTAGGTTTGAATGTAAAAAAGGAATTGGCAGTTTCTGCACTCAGTAATGTGCCTGCCATTACTACCGCAGTTTCTTTTAAAAACGATCTCCGTGAAGTCATAAGCATTACAGTTAGTTCCCTAAATCTAATATATAGTTTTGGTATATGAAAGGGGTTTGTAATAACCGGAGTAAATACAGTAGTGCCTGGCCTGCCGATGCTGCAAAACAAAGAAGGGCTGCACGCTCGTGCAACCCTTCTTACGGTATTAATTTATTAAGCTACTACCAACCTGGGTTCTGAACCAGGTTTGGATTAGTAGTAAGATCTCTTGTGTGTGCCCCAAACAAATTATAAAGTAAAAATGAAAAGAGGTGCATCTATTAAAATGCACCTCTTTTCTAAATTTATGTAAGTTAAACCTAATGCGATCTACTAATTATACCCGGTATTTTGTTGAATAGCAGGGTTTGCCAGAATTTCAGTTTGTGGTATTGGTAAAGTAAACAAGAAACTACCTGCGGCTAAAGTAACTGCAGTTGGGTTTGGTGCATCACTTGGTAAACGATTAACAGCAAGGCCTCTTCTTTTCAGATCCCAAAACCTGTGACCTTCAAATGCCAGTTCCTTAAATCGCTCCAGGATAATTGCATCAATAACTGCATCCTTGGTAGCAAACACCTCAGGAACATATCCTGTAATCCTTGCAGCACGAAGGGTATTCAAATCACTTTCGGCACTGTTTGCACCCGTTATCTTATTTTGTTCAGCTCTTGCTTCGGCCCTAATCAGGTACATTTCTGCAGTTCTGAAAACTTTGGCATTATTTACATTTTCATTTGCTGTAGCATAACCGGTTCCGGCATATTTTTGAACAATTCTGGAAGGCCTTCCTGCAGCAGCTAACAATGGTTCTATCTTAATGTAGCTGTTAAATCTTACATCATTTGCCTGGTCATAAGTATTAAACAACTTATCAGATGGAGACCAAACTACTGTACCAATTTGAGCAAGGCTGGCAGAAGTTCCCCTGAAAAGAGATCCGATCCTTATGGCCGTTGTTCTCACCATTTGGAAAGCCACTTCATTTGTGTTGGCATCCGTCCAGATACCTGGGAAAGTAGCTGCAGTAGCAAGTGGTAAACCGTTGATGTAAATGGTACTTTGCGCTTCTGCCGTAGGCCAATCTCTCATATACAATGCAATTCTTGCATGCAGTGCTGTTGCGGCAAGAAAATTAGCCCTGTTTTTATCAGCAAGGTTATTTGGCACCAAAGTTTTTGCTTCTGTAAGATCTGCAAGCATTTTTACAAAGTAAGGACCCATTTTAATACGAGCCTGAGGCCCGATGGCTGGCGTCTCCATATAAGGCATTGCCAGGCCATCAGGGTTATAATTACCTGAATAGTACCTGAACAACTGGAAATGTGCAAAGGCCCTAAGGAAAAGTGCCTCGCCTCTTAACCGGGCTTTCTTTTGATTATCACCTGCCATAGTAGAATCAGCTTTAGGCAGCGCCTGTAACACACGATTCACACGGTCAATTGTTCTGTACTGTGGCACAATAGCAGTAAAATTGTCCCTTACACCTACATCTGTCGGGGAATATTGCCATTCGTGAGTGGTGCCTGCATTGTAAAATTCGCCTGCTGTTTTTACTTCATCGGATAATGTAGCATTAAGCAATATGTCCATTTCGATAGCGAAACCGCCATAGGCACCAATAATGGCTGATTCGTTATTAGTTACCGTTTTCAATGCAGTAGCTCCTGCAATCAGGTCGGTTTCCTGTATTTCTATTACTTTTTTACAAGAGGCTGATGATACAACCACTGCGGCAAGTAATAATAATTTAGATATTTTCATTTTCGTGGTATTAGTTGTAATGAGTTAAAAGTTGATGTCTATCCCAGTTACGAGCATCCTTGGATTTGGAAACTCGTTCAAGCTGATATTGTCTCTATCTTCAGGGTCTAAACCTCTCCATGGGCTCCATATCCAAAGGTTTTGTCCTTGTACATAAAACTTGGCAGACTTAATAACAGATCTTCCGTTTTTGTTTAAGCCAGGGAATGCATAACTAACGTTTAGGTTTCTGAATCGTAAGAATTTTGCATCCTGGATATCAGCCGAAGTAAATCCTTTGTCATACAATGGCGACGGGTAATACTTATTGTCACCAGGTTTTTGCCATTGCTCTGTTAGCAGGATGGTATTTTGGTTTACAGCATTTGTGTAACCTGATATACCCCTTGTAGTCCAGTTTTCCACGTTATTATACCTAAATACATCAAACTGGTAAGAGAACAATGCACTGATGGTAATTCTGGAGATTCTAACATCCGCTGTAAAACCACCAGTATGTTTTGGAAGGTAAGTTCCAAAATCCGCAAAAAGCCCTGCCTCACTAATGTTAGTGGTGATGGTACCATCTGCCCTTTTATATGTTGGTCTACCTGTTGCAGGGTCTGCACCAAGGTAATGTTGAGTATAATGAGATCCGAATGGCAATCCTTTTCTGATAATACCAGTACCAACTGGATATTCATTCACAGCACCGAGGTCTTCAATCTTATTAATGTTAATTGCATGATTTGCACCAAGCGTTACATCGAACTTCTGAGTTCTGATAACATCTACACTAAGATTTAATTCAACACCCTTGTTTGACATCTTACCAGCGTTGATAGGTAAACTGGTATTACCAAATCCTGATGTAGCGCCTAACGGTTGGCTAACAAAAAGGTCATTGGTAATGTTCCTGTAAAAATCAGCAGTCAAGGTTCCCCTGTTTCTCCAGAAACCAAGGTCGATACCTATGTTTGACTTTTCAATGGTTTCAATCTTCAGATTTGGGTTACCAGGAGTTGTAGGAACCTGTCCTGCAATAGTAGATCCATAAAATGCATTACTCGTGCCAAAAGATGGTATTTGTGGGCCAAGATAATTGGTAACACCATACAAACCACCTGAAATACCAAATCCACCGGTAGTGATACTACCAATATTAGGAGTTTGGCCGTATGAAAATCTCAGTTTAAGGTCGCTTAATACATTTTGGTTTTTAAAAAAAGACTCTCTTGCTGCGTTCCATGTAAAACCGGCAGCCCATGTAGTGATTTCTTTATTATCTTCATTCAAAATGCGGGAAGTTCCGTCTCTTCTTATACTACCATTAACGGTGTACTTATTATTGTAAGTGTACCTGCTGCTTGCAAAGAAGGAACGAATACCATAGCCAGACTTAGCACTGGAAGCATTTTGTGGATATGTTGGAGTACCGCCTGTTGGCAATGTTCCTGCACCCTGGCCTGTTAAAGATAAGCGAGGGTCTAAATTATACAGAAAGAAGCCAAGTGCCTTTTGGTAGCCTCTTACCACTTCAAAATAACCACCTGTTTCAACATCGTGCTTACCGAATTTTTTATTAAAAATTACAGCTGCTGTGTTTATTAATAATGCATTTGTAGAAGAAGCCTCTGTATTGAAACCAGCATTAAAAGTTTGCAAACTTCCCACATAGGAGTTAGCATTGATAGCCCTGATACCTGTTTCACTGGCAACATCAATACCCACAGTATTTTTCAACGTAAGGTAAGGGAGCAGTTTATAAGCCATTGTCAAGCCACTGTGAATCTTAATTTGTCTATTCTGCCAGAAAGCATTTTGCAGCGCTTCCAGTGTATTGCCAATAACTTTCGGAACAGATGAAGTATTTGCACCAAAGATGATACTTCCGTCTGCACGGTAAGGATTTTCATAAGGTTTTGCCCTCCAAACAATTTGGAATGGATTCCTTGCAGAGTTGCCCAACCACTCTCCTTCAGTTAGGTTACTGATAGAGTAACCAATGCTATTATTAAAATTCACGTTTAATTTTCCAACCGTATGGTCAATATTCATCCGGGTAGTATATCTTCTTAAACGAGAGTTAAGGTCGGTACCTTTTTGATCGAACATACCTGCCGAAATATAGAATTTTGTTTTGTCAGTTCCACCACTAAAATTCAGATCGTGCGTTTGTGAAAGTCCCTGGCGAAACAATACATCGTAAAAATTAGAATTGATACCTCTCAAACTATCCAGTAAAAAGTCTCTCCTGGCTTGCACAGCAGGAGTTTGCAGGGCATACGAAGGATTCTTTTTTGAATAAATCCAGCCTGGGCTGGTAATACCTGCACCGGCCAAACCTGCTCTTTCTTCATAGAACAAGATTTGTTCCGTGTTCATCATATTAAAGTTAGATGGGTTTGGCGGCTGGGTAAAACCAAATTGCGTACGGTAAGTGAAGTTATTCGTTCCCGCTTTACCTTTTTTAGTTGTTATTACGATAACACCCAAACCACCTCTTGCACCATATAGTGCTGCGGCACTCGCATCTTTTAAAACAGTAATAGATTCAAAATCGTTGGCATTTAGCGTTTGCATATCGTTCGCAGGCATGGGAACACCATCAAGAATATACAACGGCTGTGCACCTGCACCAGAAATTGATTGAATACCCCTGATAGTTATGTTTGCGCTTGAACCTGGCTGACCAGATCCTGAGTTTACCTGCATACCAGCTACACGTCCTTGCAATGTCTGGTCAAAAGCACCTACCGGAACGGTTTCCACCTTATCTGCAGACAGAGTAGTGGCAGCACCACTAAATTGTGTCTTCTTCTCCCTGCCATAACCTGTAATTACCACTTCCTCAAGGTCTACACGGCTACTTTTTAAAGACACATTGATGGTTTTTCTTGAGCCAATTGCCACATCTTGTGTTGAATAACCTGTGTTTGAAAAAGAAAGTGACTTTGTGTTATCGTTTACAGAGACCGTGTAAACTCCATTAGCGTTTGTAGTGGTACCCTGGTTAGTTCCTGTAATGATTACAGATACACCAGCAAGGCCTGCTCCCTTTTCATCAGTTACCTTGCCGCTTATCGACTTGGTCTGTGCTGACACACCTGCCAATATCCCGAAGGAAAATAGCAGAATTGAAAAAAATTTTCTCATTGTTTAGATTTTAGTATTTGCAAATATATACCCACTAGTGATACATCAATCAATAAGACAAAAATTTATTAAAATGGCTGCACCATTAGTAAAGAAAGTTTATCACAATAATTCAGGGGTTTGGTTCAATTGCCTTTTTTCTTATTAAAAAATAACAACATAACCGGCAATAAAACCAGGTTGGTAATAGTGGCTACTAATAGTGTTACAGAGGTGAGCCAGCCAAGGGCAAAAGTGCCACCAAAGCTGCTGGCGCAAAAAATGACAAAGCCCGCAGTGAGCACCAGCGAAGTATAAATAATACTTAATCCTGTTTGGCGGATTGTTTTTCTTACGGAGAGCGCCACGTCCATGTTATTTTCCGGCAACACCTGTTTGTAGTTCACCAAAAAACGGATGGTAATATCTACAGCAATACCAAGGGCAACGCTGAATACCAGCACAGTAGAGGGTTTCAGCGCCACCCCGGCCCAGCCCATGATGCCTGCTGTTACTACCAGCGGTATTACATTTGGTATAAGGGAGCAAAACAAAATACGACCGCTCCTGAACAAATACAGCATACAGGCAGCTATGAGCAGGAACGCCCACAGTATACTTTCCTTTAATCCGTTTATGATAAAACGGCTTCCTTCCAGGAAGGTGATGCTGGTGCCGGTAAGGGTAACTTTATAACTGCTGTCAAATAATTCATTGGCCTTTTGCTCGATGCTGTCCAGCAATTGCGGCAATTTTTCGGTACCCACATCTGCCATGCTTACGCTAATACGGGTACTTTGGCTATTACTGTCAACAAAGGAACGCAGCATGCGGGTAAAACTATTCTGCTCCTGCCCGGCCTTTGCCGGGCGCAGGTATTCTCCTACAAAAGCGCCGTCAAAACTATTTGGCAGCATATAGTTCAAAGAGTCGCCTTCATAAAAACCCTGCTTGGCAAACTTCAGGCCTTCTGCCACACTCAGTGGCCGGCTCATTTCTTTTTGCGAAGCAATATATTTATCCAGCTCATCCACTTTTCCATAAATGGCCAGCGCCCTCATTCCGGAGAGGCCCCGTTTCTTTTTGGTATCTATCACAATCTCCAAAGGCATTACCCCATGAAAATGCTGTTCAAAAAATTTCAGGTCTTTATAAATGATATCATCTTTGGGTAAGTCATCTACTATCCTGCCAACCGTTTTCAACTGCAATATTCCGCCGATGCTAACAGCCACTACCAGCCCTGTTATAATCAATACGGCACGCTTGTGTTCAAAAACAAATTGCTCCAATTTGCCCAGCAACCAGTGAATCCATTTTGTGTCAAGGTAAGTGAGCTCCCGCTTTTTTGGTGCAGGTATCAGGCTGAGTGCTGCCGGCAACAGTATAAAAGAAATCACAAATATAAACATGATGCTAAGCCCGGCCACCACGCCAAACTCTTGCAAAATAGCGCTCTTCGTTAAAGCAAAAACCGCAAACCCTATTGCCGCGGCCACATTGCAAAACAGCGTTACTACGCCCATCTTGCTCACCATCTCTACCAGCGAAACTTCTTTGTCATTAGTTTTTACAAAAGCGCTGTGGTATTTATTAATAAAGTATATGCAGTTGGGGATGCCTATTACCACCACCAACGATGGTATTAATGCAGTAAGCAAAGTGATATTGTATCCACATATATAAGTAATACCAATCGTCCACACCACACCAATAACTACTACGGCTAAAGATAATAAGGTGGTGGTAAATGAGCGGAAGAATAATAACAGCATCAGCACGCTGAAGATGAGGGAGCCAAATAAGAAAAGCTTCATCTCCTGCTGTATGCGATCTGCCACTACTGTTCGTATCAGGGGCAGGCCGCTTAAATGGGTAACTACTTTTGTGTTGTTGGTAAATGAATCTGTAAGCGCAATAATACGGTTGATCACTGCTGTTCTGCCCTTACTGTTCAGAATATCTTTGTTGATGCGCACGCCCATCATGTAGGCATGTGTTTCGGGATTGTATAAAAGGGAGCGGTAAAAAGGCAGGTTGTAAAACAGAGCCGCGGCACTATCCAGCGCATGTTGGCTGTCCATTTGTTCAGGAAAGATACGGGCCGCCACCAGCTTTTCGCCGGCACTGTCTTTTTGTAATGCGAGGGCACCGGGCACACTTAATATGTCTTCTACATAAGGCACTTGCTTTAGCTGAAAATGTAATTGCTGGTACGCTTTAAAAAATGAAAGGCGAAAAATAGAATCCGTTTGTATACCAATAACCATCAGGTTACCGTCATCACCAAAGGTTTGTTTAAAGGCTATGTAGTCTTTGTACCTGGCATTATCTGTGGGGATGGCTTTAGAGAATTCGTAACTGAGTTTTATTTTGCTGGCATAGTAGCCCATTACTATAGTGCCCGCCAGCAACAGCAATAATAAAATGATCCTGTTCTTAATTACGAATCGAGCCAGCGTCTTCCACATACGTGTTGTAAGTTTTTTTGCAAAGAAAGTTTATTTCAGCCTTATAGACCCATTGCCCTGCAAATGATTTTGAAACGATCAAAAGCCAAAAGGAAACGGCGGGCTTTATTAACAATAATGAGTGGCAGGGAATAAGTAAATTTGTTTGCTTAACACATTTACATATGGCCCGCTTTTTTTATAAATATTTCCCGTTGATTTTGCTCTCCCTGTTCACGCTGCAAGGTTATGGACAGGATACCAGTTTAAACGTATCGCTCAACAAGTCTTTTTTTAAACCCGGTGATACCATTTTAGTGAATGCCAGCCTGCCATCTAAAAAAATAAATGCCACCTTGTTTGTAGAACTGGTAGACGAAACGGGCAGCTCCTGGGAATTCCGCTGGCCCATGCTAAAGGGTAAAACTGAAGCTGCTCTGGTGATTCCTGATTCGTTTCCTACCTCCCGTTATCGTTTTAATTTTACTGTTCTCCAGAATCTTTTTACCATCAAGGGTAAAGTAAAAAACCCTTCAGGCGCAAGCAACCTGCAAACAGCCCTTATTACTGCTGATGGAGATATTTTGGAAGCTGATGTACCCGTAGATAGCTCGGGAAACTTCACTTTTAAAAATGTGTTGTTTGCCGGAGATGCAACCATTGTGTTTACCCTGGCGGAAAAACGCCGCAAAGATTATTTAGATATCGCCATAGAAACAGTCTTAGATTCTGCTGTGCAACCACGGTCTATAAAATCTATTCAAACCTTTATTGGATACGAAGAGCCTGCAGAAGTATCAAGTGACAGTACTGTTGACACCGACTTGATGTACACAGATGCTAAAACCCTGGAAACGGTAACAGTTACTGCAATGCCATTGAACAGGGCCGAGCTGTTTAATAAAAATTATTCCAGCGGACTTTTCAGGGATATTAACGAACGCATCATCAACCTGCTGGACGACCCGCATTACAATAACGCTTTTTCCGTATTACAAGTGGTGCGTCAACGGGTACCCGGCCTTATCATCTCGGGGTTCCCTAACCCCGTGGCCTTGTGGCGCAGTTCTCCCGTTCAATTTTATATAGATGAAGTAAGAACGCCGATCGATTTTGTGGACGTAATTCCCATTACAGATATTGCCATCATTAAAGTTTACCCGCCACCTTTCTTCGGCAATATTGGTGGTAACGGCGGAGGAATAGCAATCTACACAAAACGAGGCGGCTTCACTGACGATAACTATCGCAATGCATTTAAAGTAAAAGGATACACTAAATTGTTTGCTGAATTACCGGTAACGCCGGGCAGTTTGTAATTTGCCTTCAGGTAATTAACCATTATGACACATAAAACCAAAGGCATTGTACTACGATCTATTCGCTACGGCGAAACCAGCCTGGTGGTTACGGTGTTTACAGAGCTCTTCGGTGTGCAAACTTATATGGTGAATGGTGTTCGCACCAATAAAAAAGCGGGGAGCAGGGCTGCCATGTTTCAGCCCTCGGCTTTGCTTGATATGGAAGTGTACCATAACGAGCAAAAAAATATGCACCGCATTAAAGAATGCAGTTGGCATTTTCTTTATAATAATATTTTAAGTGATGTAGTAAAAAACAGTATCGCCTTATTTATGGTTGAGCTGTTGTACAAAACGCTGAAGCAGCCGGAACCCAATAACGATCTCTTTTACTTTTGCGAAGATGCACTGGAACAATTGGACATTGCACCGGCGTTGGTGGCTGCAAATTTTTCTCTCTACTTCAGCCTGCAACTGCCTTATTTTTTCGGCTTTCGCATAAGCGATATTCCTCCACAGCTTTTGAAAGAAGAAAATTTTTACCTTGACCTGCAGGAAGCACATTTCACCAGCCAGCATCCAACGCACCCGCACTATCTTGAAAAAGAAGATGCACTCATTACCTCGGATCTTTTAAAAATCATGCAACTGCACGAACTGGACCAGGTGAAACTGAACCGGCTGCAACGCAGGAAATTAATTTTGAAATACATGGATTTCTTCTCCCTTCACATCAATGATTTCGGGCAATTAAAAACACTGGAGATCATACAGGAAATATTATAGCAACCGGGATTTTCCATCGGATGTAAGCTGCACCAGGCCGGGCGCTTTGCCCTTATCAAAACTTCCAAACTTCTCTTCTATACCCAATGCCCTGGCACCATTCAGCGTTGCCCAGCCAAGTACTTCCTCCAAACCAATATGTGGAAAATGATGCAGAATGCTATTGATCTCTTCCATCATGTTCAGTTGCCGGTTACTGGCATAACTGTCTGTACCGAGCACAATGTCGCAGTCATGTTGCATCAACATATCCAGCGGCGGCAGTTTATTTTCTATATACAAATTTGCGTTTATACAAATGCAAAAGACAACAGGCTGCAACTGTTCTTTCAAATCTTCTTCGCTAATAAAAGTATTGTGCACAGCAATGATGCGCTGGCCCTGGTTAAAATAAGGACGCCAGCTTTGGAAGCTGGAAGTGCCCGTTGCAGTAAAAGAGTCGATGGGTATGCCGAAATTTTCAAACAGCGATAGAAATGCGCCGGATTTATCCCGGTACAATTCATTTTCTGCAGCGGCTTCCTGGTTATGTATGCTGATGATTTGCCCGGCGGTTACATCGTTCAGTAATTGAAATAATTTTGCTGAAACAGAATAAGGCGCATGTGGCGACAGCGAGCTTTGTTGCAATGCATGTTCGGTTTTAAAAAGATCGAGCAGCAACTGCATTGCCTCCAGTCGTTTTGCGGCTGCTCCTGCCACAAAACCACTTACCTCAATAAAGTTATGCCAGTAAATGGGGCTTTGCTGTTTTAAACGAACAGCGTGTGCCGTGTTGCAAATATCTCCCACCGCTACCGTTCCCGATCTATGCAATTCGGCTGCTGCCTGTTCCATGGCAGCCATCATCATTTCAGTAGCAGCGCCTTCGCCCCTGCTTTTCATCACATGCTGCACAAAATTTACCAACCCGGTATGTTCAGGAATTTGCCCCTTCAGGTGGCTTAGTTCAATATGGCAATGCGCATTTACAAACCCGGGGCAAAGCGTACCTTCTACCAACCTAATATCATCTCCAGCATCGGCTGCTGCCACAAGGTTATCTACGGCGCCATTTTCATTAATAATCAACACTGTGTCTGCAGGTAAAAATTCCCTGCCATTAAATATTTTATTTGCTTTATACTTTCTGTACAATTTCATTGATTGATAACATGTAAATTTGCCGCCCGAGACGGCGTTTGGCCTTTGCATTGCAAAGGTAGGCAGTAGATTTGGTTAGCATCAGGAAAGCATCGGGCTTTAAGATAAGCTGCCGGGCTGCGTCATTAGGATAAATAAAAAGATATGCTGGATAAACTGGATGCCATAAAAGCAAAGTTCGACAACCTTGGGGTGGCATTGACCAACCCTGAAATTGTGAGCGATAACAAGAAGTACAGTGCTATGAGTAAAGAATACCGTAGCCTGGAAAAAATTGTGAATGCCCGCAATGCCTATATAAAATTGCTGGATGATATCACTTTTAATAAAGAGGTATTAAACAGTGATGACGAAGAGATGCGTGAAATGGCCAAGCTGGAACTGCCGGAACTGGAAGAGAAAAAGGAAGAAACGGAAAAGCAGCTACGCAATATGCTTATCCCTAAAGATCCATACGATGAGAAGAATGCCATCCTGGAGATCAGGGCAGGTACGGGTGGTGATGAAGCTTCCCTGTTTGCCGGTGACCTGCTGCGGATGTATATGAAATTCTGTGAAAAAAGAGGCTGGAAAACCGCCCTTCTCAGTGAAAGCGAAGGAACCGTGGGTGGCTACAAAGAGGTGCAGATAGAAATTACCGGTGATGATGTATATGGCACTATGAAATTTGAAAGTGGCGTGCACCGGGTGCAGCGGGTGCCTGATACGGAAGCCAGCGGAAGGGTGCATACCAGCGCTGTAACGGTGGCCGTAATGCCGGAAGCTGACGAAGTGGATTTTGAACTGAAAGAAAGTGATGTGAAAATGGAAACCGCCCGAAGCGGTGGTGCCGGCGGACAGAACGTAAATAAGGTGGAAACCAAGGTATTTCTTACCCACAAACCAACCGGTCTTGTGGTAGTTTGCCAAACAGAACGCAGCCAGCTTGGCAATAGGGAAAAAGCTATGGAAATGATGCGCACCAAATTATATGATGAAGAAGTGCGTAAGGCAGAAGAAGCCATTGCCCATATGCGCAAGAGCCTGGTAAGTACCGGCGACCGCAGTGCGAAGATCCGCACCTACAATTTCCCGCAGGGAAGGGTAACCGACCATAGAATAGGACTAACGGTGTATAATTTAGATAATGTGCTGAACGGGGAAGTAGCTGAATTTATGGAAGCCCTGCAGTTTGCAGAAAATGCTGAGAAGTTAACCGCCCAGGATAATTAATGGCTCTGCATTTATTGCAAATAATTGCTGCCAGTCTTTTCAGGCTGGCATTTTTTTTTAGAATATAATATGAGCATTCATTTTATTCGGCTTATCTTAAAATAAAAAATCTATGTTACAGGAATTACTCAATTTGGTAAAAGAAAATGCCACAGAATCGGTAATTAATAACCCAGCGGTGCCCAATGAACACAACAAGGAAGTGGTAGCCGAAGCCACCAACACAGTTGCATCGGGTTTACGCAATATGGTAGCAGGCGGTGGCTTGCAAAATATCCTGTCCATGTTTAATAACCAGCACAATGGCAAAGATGATAATGACAATGGCCTGCTCAGCAATCCTATCGTTAATATGATGGTAGGTCACCTTACTCAAAAGTTAATGGGCAAGTTTAATATGGATAGTGCAAATGCCAGCTCGGTGGCTGGTAACCTTATCCCAAATGTATTGGGCAGCCTGGTAAACAAAGTGAACGATCCTGCAGATAATGGTTTTAGTCTTGATGGATTATTAAACTCCATTACAGGAGGGAAAGTGCAGGCGCAGCACGAGTCTGGCGGATTGAACCTGCAAGACCTTCTGAAGCAGTTTTCGGGTAAGGGTGCCGGCCAGGACGGCGGTGGCATTGCTGATATAATAGCAAGTTTGGCAGAGGGTGCACGTGGTCAGCAACAACGCAATGGCGGCGGGGGCCTGCTTGATATGATAAAAGGGTTCCTGTAAATGCAGCATCAAAGAAATTTCTATAAAGAAGGGGGCCTTACCATTTATTTAACATACCGGCTTTTAACTCTGGCACTTTCTTTGGTTCTATATAATCAGAACGCAAACATTAATATTAAATTTTCTCATAAGCAGTTAGTTTTGGTAAACGGCCCCGGTTTCTACCGGGGCTTCTCTTTTTCCAGCCCTGTCAAAAAAACGTATTATCATAATAAAATCTGTGTTGGGCTATCGTTTCTGCCCTAACTTTACCCCAAATAAAAAAATCGGTGTCTACAACAGAACAATCAAGAAAAAATTTTTTTAAGCGGCTCAGGTTGGGTGAAGACCAGCACAATGGAGAAATGAGTTTTACCGATCACCTGGAGGCTTTGCGCTGGCACCTGGTACGTGGGGTGATCGTTTGGTTATTTGCATTCGTCTTCATTTTCGTTAAGATCGATTGGGTCTTCGATAACATTATTTACGCACCAGCTAAAAGCGATTTTATTACTTATGGCTGGTTTTGCAAATTAAGCCATTTCCTTGGCCTTGGCGATTCACTTTGCATGCCGCCCGTAGATATCCCCCTGCAGGGAAATACCATTAGCGGCCCATTCATGTCTGCCCTATCTATTTCTATGATCGGAGCCCTGGTAGTAGCATTCCCTTATCTATTCTTTGAACTATGGCGTTTTATCAAACCAGCTTTATCGCCTAAGGAGGTCCGTTATTCCCGTGGAAGTATATTTTGGGTATCCATTTGTTTTTTTGCCGGAGCAGCCTTTGGGTATTATATACTCACCCCCTTTACTTTTAATTTTCTTGCCAACTTCGACCTCGGTACTACAGGAGCCTACAAATACCTCCCCACCCTGGATGATTACATAGGCACCATAAATAATATTGTGCTCGGTTGCGGCATTGCATTCGAAATGCCGGTGCTGGCCTATGTATTGGCAAAAATTGGCCTCGTATCGGCACCACTGCTACGCAGTATCCGAAAGTTTGCGTTCGTGGTAATCCTCTTACTGGCAGCTATTATCACCCCATCGCCCGACTGGACCAGCCAGGTAATTGTAGCGCTGCCATTATTATTGTTATATGAAATTGCTGTTATATTGGTAGCCCGTGTTGACAAACAAAAAGTCAAAGAAGAAAAAGAATGGAGTTGATAAACAGGCTGTTTTGACGGACCGGATAATGGCGGTTAAACTGTAACTTTGGATAGATTTTTTTGCCACAGCATATTACATTTTAAGCTAAAATATTACAACTATGTATACATTCGATGCTACCAAACCCATTGCAATAGGCTGCGACCATGCCGGTTTTGACTGTAAAGAAGAGCTGATCTCCTTCCTGGAGGCTGAAGGAATGACCTTCAAAGATTTTGGCACTTACAATAAAGATTCAGTTGACTATCCCGATTTTGCCCACCCCGTGGCAGAAGCCGTGCAAAATGGTGAAGCGGCTTTTGGTGTATTACTATGCGGCAGTGCCAATGGTGTTGCCATCACGGCTAATAAACACCAGGGTGTTCGTGCTGCTATTTGCTGGGGAGAAGAACTGGCCGAACTTGCCCGTAAACACAATAATGCCAACATCATTTGTATTCCTGCAAGGTTTGTACGGGACGGGTTAGCCGAAAAAATGCTGGATACTTTTATGAATACCAATTTTGATGGTGGCCGCCACGATAACAGGGTTTCGAAAATTGCATGCGCATATTGATTCGATTTTTATATACTGAAATTCATACGCCGGTATTTTACCGGCGTTCTTTTTTATGGGGCTGCAACCTGCTGCCGTTCGTAATAAATTTATTTTTTAATAAACCAGTTTACCTATTTTTCCACACTAAAAATCAATGAATGAAAAAAATAGTACTTGTTCCTTTTCTGTTGCTGTGTTGCAACTTGTTTGCCCAAACCGATGATGCATCCACCTATGCAAATCATATTAAAGCTGAGCATCTGAAAAAGCACCTAAGCATCATCGCCAGCGATGAAATGGAAGGTCGTGAAACCGGAACCGAAGGCCAGCGCAAAGCCGCGGCCTACATCGAAAGCATCTTTAAAACAGCCGGGCTTACACAGGCCAAGGGTTTAAAAGGCTACCAGCAGTATTACCCGCTTTATAAAGACAGCATTACCGATGTAGACTTCAGTTTCAATAAGAAAGAAGCAGCATATGGTACAGACTATATCAGCCCGGTGAATACAAATGAAAAGGGGAAATTCAAAGCAAAAAAAATCGTTTTTGCAGGATACGGTATAGAAGATGAAGCTTATAATGATTATGCCGGTCTTGATGTGAAAGGTAAGATTGTTGCCTTCGTACTGGGCGAACCCAAAAAGGATGGCAAATATTACTTAGGAAATGCAGGTACCCGTGGTAGTGAGTGGACCTATCCCGGCCAAAGCAAAAAGATTGCATTGGCTGCACAGAAAGGGGCTGTTGGCGTTATCATCATCAATCCATATATGGCAAGTTTCAGCCAGCGTATGACAGATGGAAGTAAAACAACCAATGCTTATTTCCCCCGGGAATCAAGTGATAAGAAACTAAACCATGTGATCCTTAGTCATGCCTATGCAAAAACAGTATTGGGCGACAAAGCAGAGACGTTGATTGAAACTGCGAAATCAAATAATGCCTTTGCTGCAGCAGATCATTTTGAAATTAAACAGAAAGTAGGCTACGAACTGGAGAAGAACCGTGAAACAATTATGGCCAGTAATGTACTGGGTATAATTGAAGGCAGCGATAAAAAAGATGAATATGTAATGGTAACCGCACACTATGACCACCTCGGCATTCGCAATGGCGTAGTGTACAATGGTGCAGATGATGATGGTAGTGGCACCGTATCTATTATGCAGATAGGTGAAGCTTTTGCAAAAGCAAAGGCCGAAGGAAAGGGCCCCCGCAGAACAGTGGTGATAATGGCCGTAAGTGGCGAGGAAAAAGGCCTTTGGGGTAGTGAGTATTACAGCGATCATCCTGTTTTTCCTTTGGAAAAAACCACCGTTGACCTTAACATAGATATGGTAGGAAGGGTAGATACCGAGCGTATGCAGGATGATTCCCTAAACTATGTGTACGTGGTTGGCCACAACAAGCTAAGCAGCGACCTGCCCGTAATTAATGAAGCTGCCAATAACAAATACACTAAACTGGTATTGGATTATAAGTTTGATGACCCCAAAGATCCTAACCGTATCTACTTCCGCAGCGATCATTACAATTTTGCACGCAAGGGAGTACCGGTGTTGTTCTTTTATGATGGTATGCTAAAATCAGATTACCATAAACCTACCGATGATATTGAAAAAATCTATTTCCCGCTGATGGAAAAAAGAGCCCGCATGGTATTTTATACAGCCTGGGAAATGGCCAACAGGGATGCAATGCTGAAAAGAGATATTCCGCTTGATGGTGCTACGAGGTAAATAATACAGTAGCAAAGATTATAAAGGCTCCGCAATGCGGGGCCTTTTTGCATCCCCAAAGTCATCAAAAATAAAATTTCATTTTGCTGATGTAGTTTTATAAATGATCAAGCCTGAGCGGCGGAAATGGTAGCTGGCACTTTACTAAGCTTATCAAAAACCGCATCCATCTCATTATCTACATACGATTGTACCAGGTTTACATAGCGGTAAAAACTTTTACTGTCGCTGGCATGGCCGCTTATCTGTTTTACCACATGTTCTTTCATGCCCAGCATGAGCATGGTCGTAATAGCTGTGCGCCGCATAGTGTGGGAAGACAGCATATCGCAGAAACGGAATTGCTTCCGGCCGCCGGGCACACAACTTGCGTGGGCAAGACCCCTTTTACTTCGTTCCTTTGGCAACTCCTGTGCCCAGCCCGCGGCTTCAGCAATAGCTTTCAGGTGATTGTTAAAGCGGGTGCGTGGTACTGGTGGAAAAATGGTTTTTCGTTTTTTGGCGCTTGCCCGAAACTGCTCCACTATCTCAAGCGCATAAAGGGGCAATTTAATGCGCACCATGGTGCCTGTTTTTATAGTTTTTACCGGCAGATAGCTATGCACACCCACCCTTTCAATATCAGTAAAGCGAATACTGAAAAGGCCAGACACCCTGAGGGCAACTGTGCAGCCAAATACAAAGATGGCTTTCGATTTTTGTAGCGGCTTCGGCAGAGAGATTTAATATAAAAAAAATGTCTTAGCATAAAAAAGATCTACTTTAATTAGCTATTGTTATATTTTAAGGAAGTACTTACCGCGGTTAAAAACCGCTTGTACTATTTGTCACAAGTGAACTGCCTTCGGCAGAACACATGCGCCAGAAGTTTTGCTGCCAAAGGCGTTGCTATTGACTGAACGTAGTG
>JBBSKH010000076.1:0-17181 GCA_038256495.1 Chitinophagales bacterium | reverse complement strand
ATTTTGATAAAGCAGGTACACTTGAATCATTTAATACAGATGGATTACGAAGTATCTTGTTTACGATGGCACATATCCCGAATATGAAAGAGAAGACACTGCGTTTTCCGGGACACATCGCCTTAATCCAATCGCTAAAGCAGGCAGGTTTTTTCAGCACAGAAGAAATACAAGTAAAAGAAAAAAAGATAAGCCCGCTTGAGATTACCAGCGCTATTTTATTCGATCAATGGAAGTTGCAACCGGGCGAGGAAGAGTTTACTATCATGACCATTAAAATAACCGGAACGAAGAACGGCAAGCCGGAAACAGTTGAATATTTTTTGTATGATGAGTATGATTCGTTAACACACACATCTTCTATGAGCCGCGCCACTGCTTATACCTGCACGGCAGCGGTAAATATGCTGGATGAAAAACTGTTTACGCAAAAAGGTGTGTTCCCGCCAGAACTTGTTGGCAAACACAAACCTTGTTTCGATTTTATTTTAAATTACCTGGCAGAACGCAATGTGATGTATAAAAAAACAATAAATGGAAAATAAACAACTACATTTTCAGCAGTTTGAATGTTTTCCTGGAGCTGCCATCTCCTATACTCAGCATATAGATTCCCGGAGGCAAGTGGCCAATGCTAATTCTTTCATTACCTGATTGCAGCGTTTTCTTAACCAACGGCAACCCTTGAGCAGACATGATAATGGCCGTTTTGCCCTGCAGTGTATGCAATTGTTTTGCCTTGATGTTTATAAAATCAAGCACCGGGTTAGGATAAATACTTATTAGGTCTTCCACATCATTTACCTGCACGGTATCCTGTGGCAACGGCCCGCCTGTTGCAAGGCTGCTGTCGCACTGGTAAGACCTCAGAAAACTGTTTCGTGGACCGTTCAATGCAAAGATTGCACGCATTTTGTGTTTCTGCCCTGTGGTGAACATGCTCATGCAGGCATCGTTCGTCAGGTCCATATAATTCATGAACATATCGCCGTTGCTATCCATTGAGCAATCTGTGGTGCTGGGAAATGACGGGCATCCGAAATTGCTGCTCTTTTGCCTTGGCGTATCATTAATGTCATCGCTGCCACAAAAATCATCTCCCCAGATATGCTTTAGTCCTAGCCAATGCCCCACTTCATGTGTGGCGGTGCGCCCTTGGTTGAAATTACCCTGGAGGCTTCCAACAGTTCCAAAAACATCAAAGTTGATTACCACTCCATCCTTTAGCGGATCACCGCCGGGTGGCGTTGCATAGCCCAATACCCTGCCAAAAATGCTACATACCCAAATGTTGAGATACCGCTTACTGTCCCAGGCGTTTAATCCGCCTTTTGCAGCAAATTTTATATCATCATCGCTCATGTAATAAGTTTTGTTAGTGTATTTACGTTCAATTCCATTGGTTTGGAAACCGTTCGGATCAACTTTTGCAATGCAAAACATGATCCTGCTATCAGCCGCCACACCCGAAAAAGCTTCCGGTATTACGTTTTTATTGGTATTGAGTAAACGGTAATCCCTGTTCAACGCAGCTATTTGAGACAGCACCTGCGCTTCGCTCAGGTTCTGCCAGTCTTTATTATACATGATATGTACCACTACAGGGATGGTTATAATTTCGTTTGAAACAGTATCCCGTGGTGGTGCAGTATTTTCTTCAGAAGGAGCATTTTTTTGTAGCACAAAATTATGCTGAACGTATGCCTCAGTGCCGCAAACACGCTGGGAATACGATAAGTAGTAACAACTAATTAATACAATAGTAAGTAAGGCTTGCCTCATTTCTTGAGTGTAAAAGTGATAAGAAATGATCTTGTCGAAGGATATTCAGTTGGTAATAATAAAGGATAGAAGATAAGCAGTTAACTACCGAAACAGAATAATTAGATTGGGAGCAAGCATTAAACCGTTATTGGAAAACGGGTAAATATCAGGCTCAGAGGTAAACCAAAAATAGGGGTATTTTTTAAAATAACAATTTTTTTAATGAATAAATCTGAAGAATAAAGCATCATGGCCCGCCAGTTCCTTATTTTTGCCGCTCTTAAACCTAACAAATGAAGCGTTTTATTTTACCCTGCCTTGTTATTATTTTGTTTGCAGCCTGCAATAGCGGCGATGATAGCGAGTATGTCGATAACAGTATTATTCCTCCATCTTCTGGCATACCTGCCCCGGCCAATATTGCTTATACCATTATTGCACAGCACCCTCATGACACCGGCGCATACACGCAGGGACTTGAACTGCATAATGGGAAAATGTATGAAGCCACCGGCGATTATGAAAACTCCTCTATCAGGGTAACCGATCATACTACAGGCAAGGTGTTACAAAAGCATATAATGGGTGACAATAAGATCTTTGGCGAAGGCATCACTATTCTCAATAATAAGATTTACCAGCTCACCTGGCAAAGCAACCTGGTGTATGTGTATGATGTTGCTGATATTAATAAACCTATCAAAACCTTTACCTGGCCATATGAAGGTTGGGGTATCACCAACAATGGCCAGGACCTTTATATCAGCGATGGTTCTTCCAATATTTATATTGTAAACCCCGAAGATTTTAAAGTGAAATCTACTATTGGCGTGGTAACCAATAAAGGACCGCTTGATAACATAAATGAACTGGAGTTAATAGAGGGATTCATCTACGCTAATATTTATACTACAGATACCATCGTAAAAATAGACCCGGAAAGCGGGCACGTTGTGGGTATAATGGATTTCAAATACCTCTTACCATTAACCGAAAGATCTGGCCGCACTGATTATTTTAATGGTATTGCTTACGATACTGCCAGTAAAACAATATTTGTTACCGGCAAGCGCTGGCCTAAATTATACGAGCTAAAATTGAACTAAGCGTCCTTATTTTCTTTTTCGATAATGTAAATAAGCGAACTGCATTTTTGCCGGTTGAACATAGTTTTCAGGTTGGATAAGAAACCGATCAACAACGCTTTGAGGATATTTCCTTTGCCATTTTTGTATTGCTCGCTGAGCATACTTACATAAAAACTATCAAACCACATGGGCTTGGTACTGGTTAGTTTCATGCCATGTTTGGCAACCAATAGTCTCATGCTTTCGGGCGAAAAATGGTATAAATGCCGGGGCACATCGTAAGCAGCCCAATGCGCCTGGTAATGGCTTGCATCATAGGAAGTATAATTAGGCACGGCCACGATAAACTTCCCGTTATCCCTCAACAACAAATTTACCTGAGCAAGGTATTCGTGCAACTGGTGCACATGCTCCAGTACATGCCACATGCTGATGGCATCAAAATGTTGCTGTGGTAAATTAAACAGTTCAGGTGAAGGTAGTGGGTCGATACCTGATAATTCACGGGCATTTTTCCTGGCGGTTTCATCGGGTTCCAGTCCGGTGATTTGCCAGCCAGCGGCTTGCATCGTTTGCAAAAAGGCTCCTGTGCCACAACCAATATCTGCAATAGTGCCTTTATTTAATCCGGTTACAGATTGAAGCAGCGCAAGCTTTGCTACCAATGTTCGCTTTCTAACAATATGGTACAGCCGGTTAATGAGCCCCTGTTGGGTATCGCTGTGCGAAATATAATTTTCGGAAGCATAGTAAGCTCCAATAGCTTCCTGCCCCGGAATATCCTGTGTAAATACACCAGTACATTGATGGCATTTATACAAAGGGAAATTTTTGCCGGATACGGTATAATCTTTTACATCAAGATGAAAAACGATATTGGTGGAGCCGCAAAAAGGACAGCTATCATAATGGATCATTCCTATAAAATTGAAGCTGCAAAGAAAGTGAATTAATATTTATTTTTCTCCTGCACGATAAGAAGGTGCTGCGGATTTGGGTTCCACCCTTTGTGCATTACCAAACATGCCATTTTTATATTCATACATATAGACCATGATTACTCCTACTGCTACTACTGTAGCTATAACAGCGGCAATCCACCAACGAGATCGCCGGGTTTCTGTGAGGCTGTGTAACTGGTGGTTCATGGCCGTTGTATCAGTTTCCCTATCCCCTACCAGCATTTGGTGTGCTACATCTGTTCGTATTACACGTTCTGCTCTAACAACTGGTATAAATGCAGGCGGCACTTCTGCTGTTTTAAAAGCAAGCATCGCATCTTCGTTCTTGTAAAAATATCCTGCATTGGCCAATCCCAGTTCCATACCAGCCGACAGGCTCTTGAGGCGATCACAAAACTCATCCAGTTTTGCAGCAGCCTGAGGCTTGCTTCCTTTATGCTCGTTTGCAATAAATGCAAGAAGGTGTTCCGGTGTAAGCTCAGCTCCTTCAAAACTAACAGAAGGTGATGGAGCCACAATCTTTTTTTCACCAGCCATTATGCCGGCATAACCCGTATGCAGGTATAGTGTGCCCAATGATGGTAAAGGGCAAATTCTAAATTGAAACAGGTAATTAGCGAGCAGTTTTTCCATGCCCTGCAAAAGTAGCCCTTAAAAATGAATTAGAATGCCTGCAGTAAAGTTTGTGCCGTACACCTGGTAATTATGCCAGCGCTCGTATTTATCGTTCAGGACATTATTTATATTCATCCATGCACCAAACTGTTTGTTGATCTTGAATTCTGCTCCCACACTAAGGTCAGTTGCGCCGGGTAAAGCTCCTTTGCCACTATTCTTTGTAAGGTATTTACCGCCGTTATAAAAATACAGGTCTGTCTTCAACAACAACCGCTCAAATGCCCACCAACGAAGTGAACCGGTAAATTCAACGGGAACCGTATGCCAGGCTTTTTCGTTAACCTGTAAGCCGGTGTAGCCGTTAAAGGTTACTCCAGCCGTTGCTGTAAACTTATCCTGCATGATGTAGCTGATATCGCCATGCAACCGCAGGTTCCTTGCCTTTGTTTCGTTGCTGATCACAAAAGTTTTTTCATCAGTAGCGATATCGTTTATAAAGATGGGCAGATCGGTGTAACGAATAAAGCCCGCCTTGCCACTAAAATTAAAATGCTTACCAACGCTGGCTTTAATGCCGCCATAATACTCTATTTCTTTGGTGTTGTTTTGTTGGGTGAGCGTGCCCAGGTAAGGATTTATTGCAGATAAATTGCGGAAATTATTCTTGATAAATCTACCAACCCATCCCGCCTGAATAAGAAAAGTTTGTTGCTCCAGTTTCAATTCAGCATAGGTGTCTGGCAACAATACAAATTCACCATTATTCCAGGTGGGCGTTACGCCGCCATGCAGTTTAATCAGTTCTGTATTGTATTCAAAGGCTGGTGCCAGTTGAAAAATATTGTTTCCAAACTTTATATTGCCGGGACTATAATTCTTAGTGGCATAGTTCGTAAGATCAGCTTTGGCCGTCACCTTAATTGACAGTTCGTCTGTAATCAATTTATCAACCGGGATGCTGGCAATAATATTGGTTTCACTCAATTTATCTTTGTTGGTAAAAAAGTTTAGCTCCACATTTGGATTGTAGTTGATACCTAAACTATTGGTTGCAATATTTTTCACCCCGGCATTTAATGTAATGTCCTGGAATTGCTGGCGGATATCAGACTTGGTATAATTGTACAGGTTATGATCGTACCCATAGAGATAATAATTTTCAAGCCCTACTGCTGCAGATCCGTACACTTCATTCTTTGGAGTAAAATAACTGCCTGCGCCTTTAACATGCAGTTGGTTGTAATCCTGGAACTGAATATCGTTACCTTTCGAAGCAATATATTCAGCCGTAAGGTTTACAAGAGATGTTTTGCCATCACCAAAACCAAGCCCTACGGCTACATAAGGCGTATTAAAATTACCGAAGCCCGCTTTCAAATAATTCCTGTTGCCAAGGTAAAGATTGGTATCCTGCACCAGCGCCAATGGCCTTAGTGAAATTGGCTGGTAAGCATAAAATAAATTCTGCGATGGAATATTATATGCCAGCGATGCCCTGTTGGTATCGGCCGGCAATTGCGAACCGGAGAAATTTATTTTCACCGAATTTCTCAATACAGGTTTAAAGGAGGAAGTGATGTCTATCGACTGGGTTTTGGTTGTATCCCGCTGGCCAAAAACCTGTGGACTAACCAGGCAAACCATTGCCATTATTATGATAACCTTGTTCATTGTTTTGCTATAATTAAACATAATCTGTTGCAGTTCTTTTTACTGGTTTATTATTTTCGATTGAGTCTTTTCCTCTTCAATTGCCTTATCCAGTTTTTGCTGTGCTTCCTTTTTCAATTCCGCAATGGCAGCATTCTTGGCTACACTTTCAAAAGTGGCTTTGGCATTGAAGTAGTCCTTCTGGCGCAGGAAAATATCTCCCAACAAAATGTATGATTTTGTAACCCACATATCGTAGGAGCCTGTTTCTTTAATAACAGACATGGCGGCTTTTTCCGCAGCCGGCAAACTGTTCATAGAAAAATAGCAATTGGCTGTTTCATACCTCGCTTCGGCGCCCCAGGCAGCTTTGTTGATGGCAGCTACACTTTTAAAAGAGTTAATGGCATCATTGCAATTACCATTTACCTGCTGCGATTTTCCCAGTACCAGGTATGCTACGGACTTGTCATCCGTATTTAACCCTTTGCGGGTAAGCAATTCTTTAGCCGCAGTATTTGCTTCTGTATAATCCTTTAAAAGGTAATAACTCCTTACCAGTCCTCGCAATGCTTCCATCTGGTTGTCCTGATTAACAGCGCTGATACGCAATTGCTCAAAATATTTTTTGGCATTTGCATACTCCTTCAATTCGAAATAATAAATACGGGCAGCCTCGAGCGTAGCGCTCTCATAATATTTATTAAGTCCTTGTGCATTTACGAATTCAAATCCCTTCAATGCATTGGGCCAATCTTTGTTTTTTTGGTAGCAGGTACTGCGCAGGTAATTGGCTTCAATTGCATAGGCGCCACCAGGGTATGCAGACAAGTAATTGCCAAAACCATTAATAGCCGTATTGCAATCATTGTTGTTATACCTCAGCAAGGCCGCAGCATAGGTTAGAGAATCAGCTTCGGAAACAGATATGGCTTTACCATTCTTCTTCATCAATGCCACGTAATCGTTGGGTCTTCCTTCTTCCACATATATATCCCTGATGATGCCCATCGCTTCATCCGATTCCATCGATTGCGGGTATTTTTGGATGAGCGTTTCATAACTCGCCAATGCATCTTTATTATTATTGCTGTTGTAATTGGCCAGACCAAGTTTAAGGTAGGCTCTTGGTTTTAAGCCGTTGTTTGTAGAATTGATCACATTGTTCAGGTAAGGAATGGCTTCCCTGAATTGCTCATCGGACAAGTATGTGAGTGCAATTTCCATATTCACATCTTGTGTAAGGGAACTGCCGGGATACTGTTTGTTGATACTGCTTAGCAAGCGGATTTTTTCAGCACCACTTTTTACACCGGCGATCAAGGCTTTCTGGTAAGTTGCATAATCTGCCTGCGGCAGCGCATTACTAATTACCTGGTCGTACATAGCATTGGCTTTACTGAAATTCTTAAGCATATAATAAGAATCCGCACTACGCAGATAGGCATCCTGCAGCATAGGATCTGAACTTGCAGACACAGTACGGGTAACGCCTTCAAACGATGCCAGGGCATTACTAAAATTTTCTTTTTGCATCCAGCTATAACCAATGGTATATCTCGCTGCTGCGGGGTTGGCTTCGCCCTGGGCCGGGGCGCTGCTTTGCAGGTAAATGTTTAAAAAGCGGATCGCATCGTCGTACCGTTGCATGCGGTAAGCGATTTCCCCTTTCCAGAAATTGGCATAAGGCAACACCGTTCCGGCATTAGTATTTGCAATTACCCTGCTCAACAATTCATCTGCAGCCACCAATTGCTGATCGTTTATTAATTCTATGGCACGGCCATAAATAATGCGTGGATAAGCCCGCTGCATAGAAACCGTGGGCTTGCCAAAACTTTCGTAAAGAGCCAGAGCATCTTTAAAGTTGTTGGTATTGGTCAAGAGGTTAACCAGTATCTCTTTTGCTTCGGTATCATATTCAGAGTTAGGATAATCCCTGAGGTAAGTTTTCATTTCATTCAATGCCACATCCTGGTAACCAAGTTCGTAAGACAGCTTTGCATAATTAAAGCGGGAAACTTTTTGTTGCAAACTATTGCTGCTGTTAAAAGCACTATACTGGAACGCATTCCTGGCATTTGCTTTTTGGTTGGTACGCAGGTACAGGTCACCAAGCAGGTACATGCTGTTCTGCCCCATAGAATCTTTCTCGTTACTCAATTGCTTAAAGCCTGAAATCGCTTTCTCCAATTGGTTCTGCTTGTAGTAACAAAAGCTCAGTTCATACAATACTTCTTTGGTTACTTTTGGCGTGCTGTTCACATAATCTTCCAGCAGCGGCAATGCTTTCGCATATTGCTGTTGTTCAAAATATAGCTGGCCGATGAGTAGTTTCAACTGCTTTTCGTAAAATAACGAACCTCCCCTGCTCAAAACAGATTCACCATAATTCAATGCTTCATTCTTCTTGCCCTGGAAATAATAGATCTCGGCAATATAATATGGTACTACGCCTTTGTAATCTTCATGGGTTTCTACCAGTTTAAAAGATTTCAGCGCTTCATCGTATTGTTTATCGTAATAGCTGATGAAACCATAATAATAATTAGCGGGAATATAATATTTGTTATCAGGCAACTGGTGTATTTCGTTGAAGAGCGGCTTGGCCTGTGCAAACTGTTTCAGGTTAAAATATGCATAGGCTTTTTCAAACTTTGCATCGGCAATCTGGTCGTTACTCAGGTTATCATAACCGGCCCTGTCATAAAAATCAACTGCGTTACTAAAATCATTTTTTAGAAAATAATAATGTGCCAGGTGAAAGCTCAGCAACTGCCGGCGGGGCTCGTTGGTAACATTGGCAATGTATTGTTTGGCATCGGCTACGGCCACTTCCTGCATCAGTTTTAGCTGGCAGGCAATATAATAATAAGCTACATCTTCATTTATGTAAGTGTGATCTGTAGTGGTATTGTCCGGGTAATCACGCTTTAGCTCTTTCATTAAAGGATAAGCCAGCGCATACTGCTCCTGCACAAAAAACGCCTTGGCTTCCTTAAATTTCTTTTCGGGATCGGTAATGGTATGTGTCGGCTGGGCAAATGAAGCAATGCAAACTGCTGATAAGAGCAGCGTAGAAAATATTTTTCGAGTCATTGTGGGTTAATTGAATAATTCCGGTTGCAAATGTAAAACCTTCTGCGCATGAGCAAACATTATTCCAATAATGCTTTGCCATGCTTTTGTAAACAAAGCGAATCTATATTTAAATGCCTGTTAAAGGATTGATAAATTGAAAATATAGTTTTACAGCGATGTGGATTATTTATACTTGGAGTTTCACTATTTTTACCGCCACAAAAATCTGATGTCTTTTATGAAAAGAATTTTATCAACCAAATATTCTGCTGCTGCTTTTAATGCTGCTATGCTTTTTATCAGGGTGGCTTTTGGAGCTGCTATCATGAAACATGGCTACGATAAGCTGGTGCATTTCGCCCAGTACAAAGTTAAATTCATGAATTTTTTAGGGATAGGCCAGGCCACTTCCTTAAGCCTTTTAATCTTTGCCGAATTCTTTTGTGCTTTGTTTATCATCATTGGCTTGTTTACCAGGCTGGCTGCTATTCCATTGATCATTGCCATGTGTGTGGCTTTATTCAAAGCACATAATGCAGATTTTATAGGAGAAGGCGAGATGGCATTCCTATACCTGGCTGCATTTGTAGCCCTTGGCCTGGTGGGCCCCGGCAGGGTAAGCGTAGATGGTATGATTGGAAAATAAACCATCCACAACGCCGTTACTTTTTTATTCTTTACTGAATGTATACAACAGAAACACAAATACGCATTCACTATGCGCTGACCGACCAGATGGGTGTGGTGTACCACGGGCATTATGCACAATTTTACGAAATTGGCCGTACAGAAGCCATACGTAGCCTGGGTTATACCTACAAAGACATTGAAGCAATGGGCATCATGATGCCGGTGGTTGACATTCACAGTAAGTTTTTACGCCCCGCAAAATATGATGACCTTATAACTGTAAAAACTACGTTGAAGGAAATGCCATTGCACCACAAGATTATTTTCCATGCAGAAATTTATAATCAACATGACGAATTGCTGAATGTGGGCGATGTAACACTTTATTTTATGCATACATCCACCATGCGCCGGGCAGAAATGCCAACCGATCTGAGAGAAGTGCTGCAAAAATATTTTCCGTCGTAACGCTTATACCCTGTAGTGATCGGGTTTCCAGTTTTTGATAGCCTCTTTTATCTCTCTTGCCGTCATATTATCTTCCACGGCCTTATGCGCCAGATCGGCAAATTCATTATTTGGAGCAAAACGAAGTGCAACGATCTGTCGGGTAGTAAGGTTATTGTCTAACAGTTTGCCCGTCATTGCAAAATAGCGTAGGTTCTCTTCTGCACGGATGGCCCTGTCCTGTGCCTTCAATGCAAATGCACGGGTAAACCATGATGCCAATAACACAATAAAGGCTAACAGGCAAAACATCAAGGCTTCCATAACATCTTCACCCCTGCCGAAAGCCTGGTATAGGTTAACGAAAGAAGCTATCATAAAAACCAATACCAACGATAATAAAAGATAATGGTACAATGGCACCATGCGGGCATGGTTTTTTAAATTTTGTTCCTGCATAAAAATGATGGGTTTAAGCGATCAAGTTACTTTAAAATATCAAGCAGTTTGTACATTTTTTCTCTTACGGCAGATGGGCTGCCGTCAAAATTATTAATGATGAATGCAAAAGCATATTCCTTTCCGGAGGCGCTTTTAATATAGCCCGTGTAAGATCTTACGCCATTGATATAACCGCTTTTCATTTTTATGCCGTTTGACGTGGGCAGGGCTTCATAGAAACGGGGGACCCAATCCCTGCCACGGGCATACAACATCACTTCTGTTAATGCTTTAGCCGTTACCCGGTTGGCCGGCGATAAACCAGAGCCATCCATTATTTTCAAAGCAGCTTTATCAATTCCATGATCGTTCCAGAAATTGCGAATGACTTTGATGCCCGCTGCTGCTGAGCCAGCACCGGATTTTTTAAACCCAATCGTTTTTAAAAATGCTTCGCCATATAGGTTGATGCTCTTATCAAGAAAAAAATTATTCATACTGGCGAATGTGGGCGAAACAATACTATCAATTATAATAGTAGGTTTTATAGTTGATGAATTCCTGCTTACTATTTTCACCTTGCCATTGATGGCGATTTGGTTTTCTTCCAACCATTGCTCTATCATTTTTGCAACATAAAAAGGCGCATTGGGGATTGATCCCTTAACTGTAAAACTGCGCTCACCTGCTGGTACAGTACCCCGCACCACCCCCTGATTACCATTTTCTGCCAGGTAAATAATGCTGTTATCGCCACTCCCCGCTTTACCAGTCTTTAATTCATTTGCAAGGCTGGCCTGCAGTTCGGGCACAGTACTTATTATACTCACATCATCCCCGGCTTGCTTGCCCGGAGCCATATTTAGGTCGTATTGGTTTTCGTGCCAGTTAACCGCCCATACACCGGCACCATAGTAATTTCCAATATCCTGCCATATCCAGCCATCAGGCGTAGCCTGGCTTTCCCACCGGGAAGCATCAATAACAAGGTCGCCTTTAATGGCTTTGATTCCTGCTTTACTTAATGCATTAAGCATTTGTTTTTTTACGGCTGCTTCCTCCGTTTGCTTCCAGCGCCAGCTCCCCAGGCTGGGATCACCGCTACCCACCAGGTATAGATTTCCATCGAGTGTATTTCCGTTGATGGTACCATCATAGCCCAACTGGGTTGCATAGCTGTAACCCGGGCCCAGCAGCTCGAATGCAGTTGTACTGGTTATCACTTTCTGGCTGCTGGCCGGCGCAAGGCCTGCATTACCATTATGCTCAAAAACAAGTTTGCCCGTTGCTGCATCTGCCACATACAAACCAGTAATGGCATGTATCATTTGTTCATCAGCCTGCAATTTGCTCACCGCTTTCGCCAGCCCGGCAGCAGGATTTTGGGCAACAATGGCCTCTAAAATAAATAAACTTAAAACCGTAAATATTGTTCTCATCATTCCGTTTAACTTGCAATAAAAATAGGGATAAAAAATAAACTGATGACCAACGTTTCTATAATTACCATTGGCGATGAGCTTCTAATTGGACAAGTGATAGATACCAACAGCGCATGGATTGCACAGGAACTGAACAAAGCGGGCTACCGTTTAAAGCGCAGAGTAGCCGTGGGTGATGTATGGGATGATATCTGGGAAGCGTTGGATGAAGAAGCAAGACATGCTGATGTGATCTTGCTAACCGGTGGCCTTGGGCCTACTGCAGATGATATTACCAAACCATTGCTGTGCAAATATTTTAACGGTAGACTTGTACAAGATGCCGCTGCGCTGGAAAACGTAAGCTTCCTGTTTGAAAAAATATTTAAACGACCCATTACTGAGCGAAACATCAGGCAGGCAGATGTGCCCGATACCTGCACCGTTATTCAGAATAAACTGGGTACTGCGCCGGGCATGTGTTTCGAAAAAAACGGGAAACTATTTATCAGCATGCCGGGGGTTCCCAACGAAATGCAGGGCATGGTAATTAGTGATGTAATTCCCTTGCTGAAATCAAGGTTTGCACAGTATCATATCAGCCATCGCACTTTGCTCACTTTTGGCATCGGCGAATCATCGCTGGCTGATATGATTGAGGATTTTGAAACAGCTTTGCCCACCCACATCAAACTAGCCTACCTGCCAAATTATGGCATGGTGCGCCTTAGGCTCAGCAGCATGGGCGGGCACATGGCTGAAACAGAAAAGGAAATTGAGGAATATTTCGGCAGCCTGCAAAAACTGGCACACACTTACCTGGTAACCAATCTTGATGAACCGATGGAGATCGTGTTGTCAAAATTATTGATCAGCAGGAAACAAACCATCAGCACAGCAGAGAGTTGTACTGGTGGTTATATGGCGCACCTGCTCACATCGCAAGCCGGCGCATCGGCGTTTTACAATGGATCGGTGGTGAGCTATTCTAACGAAGTAAAATCAAATGTGTTGGGTGTACGAGAAGCAGTTTTAGCTTCCGAAGGTGCCGTTAGCGAACCTGTGGTACTGCAGATGGTTCGTGGAGTACTGGCAACTATTCAAACAGATTATGCTATTGCCGTTTCCGGTATTATGGGGCCCGATGGCGGCACGGAACAAAAACCCGCGGGCATGGTATGGATAGCCGTGGGCAACAAAGACAGGCAGGTTAGCCAGCAGTTTCATTTCAGGTTTAACCGGCAAAGAAATATTCAACTTACCGCAGTAAATGCATTTAACCTGATGCGGAAATTTATTTTAGCAGAAACACAAAAATAGCAAGGCAATAGTACCCGCTGTAAGGGGCATTTCAACGCAGTTTCCTATTGCCTCCTTTTGCTTACATTTGCCTTTTAATAGTACAATTAATAACAATAATCAGCCATATGAGTGTAATAGACCTGGTAATGCCCAAACTTGGGGAAAGTATAATGGAAGCCACCATTTTAAAATGGCATAAACAACCCGGCGATGAAGTAGCGCAGGATGAAACCATTCTTGATATTGCCACAGATAAAGTTGATAGTGAAGTTCCTTCCACAGCAGCGGGTACCATATCAGAAATATTATATAATGAAAACGATGTAGTGCCTATCGGAACGGTGATAGCACGGATTAATACTGATGGATCAGCTACCGTATCGCCTGCACCAACTGCGGCAGCAGCACCACAAAAAGAATATGAAGATGCTGCAGTAGTTGAAGAAATACCTTATCAGCCTGCTGCAAAAGTTACTCCTGCCGGCAACAGCACACTAAGATTTTATTCGCCGCTTGTTTTAAATATTGCACAAAGCGAAGGCATCAGCATGAGCGAACTGGAAAACATCCCCGGCACCGGCCAGGATGGAAGAGTGAGTAAGAAAGATATCCTGCAATATGTGGGCAACCGTGGCGAAGGAAATGCGCAACCAACAGCTTCTGCTAAAGAAGAAGTGAAAGTAATGCCGAAAGAAGCGCCTGCACGTAATGAAGCGCAGATGCCCACCGTTTACCAGGGCAATGTAGAAGTGATTGAAATGGACCGCATGCGTAAACTGATTGCCAAACATATGGTTGATAGTGTGCAAACCAGCGCCCATGTTACCAGCTTTGCAGAATGTGATGTTACCAATATGGTATTGTGGAGAGAAAAAGTAAAAAAGGATTTTGAAAAAAGAGAAGGTGAAAAAATTACTTATACTCCATTGTTTATTGAAGCCATTGTAAAATGTATTAAAAGATATCCATGGTTAAGCAGCTCTGTGGATGGCGATAAGATCATCATTAAAAAAGACCTGAATATTGGTATGGCAACTGCCTTGCCAAACGGCAACCTGATAGTTCCTGTAATTAAAAACGCAGACCAGTTAAACCTTACAGGCCTCACCAGGCAAGTAAACAGGTTGGCCAATGCAGCCCGAAACAACAACTTAAAACCAGATGATACCACCGGTGGCACCTTTACATTAACCAATGTAGGTACTTTCGGCAGCATTATGGGAACGCCCATCATCAACCAGCCACAGGTAGCTATTATGGCGGTGGGTGCCATTAAGAAAAGGCCCATGGTTATTGAAACACCGCAGGGCGACAGCATTGCCATCCGTCACATGATGTACATCTCATTGAGTTATGATCATCGCATTATTGATGGCGCATTAGGATCTACTTTCCTGAATGCGGTAAGCAAAGAACTGGAGAACTTTGATAGTTCACGAACTTTGTAAATGCCAAAATAGTATTGAAAATGCCGCTGAAAACATCAGCGGCATTTTTTTGTTTAAATTACATGGGCACCGATTTTTATTCTCACTAAAAATGATTTATGAAGTCTGTATATTTTTTATCGTTTGTCTTCTGCATGCTGGCAATAAGCTGCAACAGCAGCAAAAGTAGCCAGGCTAATGTAACAACAGAATTGCCGGTTCCGGTGCTTTCAGAAACTATGCAAATGCAAAAATTAAACGGAGTAGATTTTTATGCCAAAGGCGATAACCCCGTTAGCTGGAACCTGGAAATGGATTTCGGAAACACCATTCGCTTTAAAGCGTTGGATGGCGCAAGTTATAACAGCAGCCCAGCAAAACCTATAGAAATACCCGCCAGCAAAGTAGTGAGCTATACCACTAAAACCACCGATGGAGAAATGGTAATACTGGTGGCAGAAGGTAATTGTGAAGGCAAAGACGGCGCAGCAGGCTTCAACAAAAAAGTAACGGTTAAGGTAAACGGCAAACAATACGACGGTTGTGGCCAGTATATTTTTGATGCCGCTTTAAATGGCGAGTGGATCCTGGAAAAGATAAATAATATAGCACTCTCCGCTTCATCTTTTGCCAAAGGCCTGCCAGTAGTTAACATTGGCCTTGCATCCAATAAGGTTTCCGGCAACGATGGCTGCAATAGTTTTTCTGGCAATATGGAGGTGCAAGGAAGTAACATTAAATTTGGGCCTATCATCAGTACTAAGATGGCATGCCCCGGCATAAACAACCAATTTGAGTTCTTAGGAAAACTAAGCGACCACTATGCTTCATACAGTTTTACTGCAGATGGAAAACTGATACTGAGTTTAATTGATGACAGCAGTATGGAATTGAGGAGAAGTAAATAGTTGGTTGGCAATTGCTCGCAATAATTTCCTGCGTTTACAATAAGACATTATGTTTATGGAGCAATATACAAGTTAGCGGTTATTGTAAATCGACATCCTGCAAATATTTAAACAGACAAAAATGAGCACGACATACAAACCAGAGTAACCGGTACTGCTGGCTAACACGAAAAAGCAAACGGCTTTTATTGCCGGCAACCGGCATCAGAACAATATTAGCATTGATTGCGCCAGCTTTCCTACACATCAGTTTTGAATAAAACTTCATAAATTTGACATTATGCAAGTAAAGATAGAGATACAATTTGACCAGTTGGTTCAGTTAGCTAAACGGCTTCCGTCGAAACAGTGGACAAAACTAAAACAGGAAGTGGAAGCGAAGGAATCCGTAGAAAAGGAACGGAAAGACTTTAGAAAGTTATTATTGAGCGGTCCAACATTTTCAAAAAAGCAACTTACTGCAGTTGCAGAAACACGAAAAAAGATTGACGAATAGCGGACAAATTAATTCTTGCAGATACATCTATTCTAATTGATTATTTCCGAAAGACAGATAAATCAAACTCCAGACTGATAGCTTTATTTGACGAAGGTTATGATTTCTGTATTTCAGCTATTACTCATTATGAAATATATTCTGGCACAACTTCGGTTCAATTGCTATTTTGGACAAGGCTGTTAGCCAGAACAAATGTGTTAGCCTTTGACCAAAATGTTGCGCAAGCTGCCGTTGACATAAACAATAAGCTGAAACGAAGGCGTAAGCAAATAGGCATGGCAGATTTGTTCATTGCAGCCACAGCTATCTCCAATAATTTGCCTCTTACGACATTAAACATTAAGCACTTTGACCGTATTGACGGATTGAGCGTGATAGAATAAGGAGAGCGCACAACAATCGGCCATATATTCCTTGAGGTGCTTCGGAAATAATATGACAGTCTATGATTTCTTTTGAGAGGGAAAGCAATTATATGACATCACATAAATATTTTTTAAATTTTCCTTTCTCTGGTTCTAAACATACCAAACAATTACGCCCACTAAATCTTACAGCCCAGCACAAAAAATGCAAGAATCTTGTGTGCCCGGGAAAAAAGCTGGCGCCCAAAGGGCTTGAGGAGTAACCGGTACTGATGGCTTACACGAACAAGCAAACGGCTTCTATTGCCGGCAACCTGCATCAGAACAATATTAGCATTGATTGCACCAGCTTTCCGACACATCACTTTTGAATAAAACTTCATAAATTTGACATTATGCAAGTACAAGTAGATATAGGATTTGATCAACTTCTAAAAATTGTCAGAAAATTACCTTCCGAACAATTGAAACAATTGAAAGCAGAGATCGAGAAAGAAGCTAACAGCAGCAAAGCAGTTGACCTGGAGGCGCTACTACTTAACGGACCTACTGCGACCAAAAAACAATTGGAAGTCATT
>JBBSKH010000075.1:0-17672 GCA_038256495.1 Chitinophagales bacterium | reverse complement strand
CCATCAATTGTTACATTTCCTTTTACATTATAACCTGTACCAATATTTAAGGCATCACCAAAATTATTTAATGTGTTCCCGACCCTCAAAGTCATATTGCCATCCACTCTAACTGTAGCATTCGAGTTGATATTTAAAAAACTAATAAAGCCGGGCCCTGCTCCACCAACATCAAAATTACCATACACGATTACAGGATTATTAGCTCCCATCATTGTGAAAGTGCTAAAGCTAGGTGCTCCGGCATTAAAACCTGAAGAATAAGTATTGCCTGGCACCGCATTTTCCAATGTCAGGTTTGGGTAATACATGCCCGTCGTAGTGGTTGACGATGCAAAACCAATTGAAGCGGTGGCTGCACTTTCATAACGATAAATCCAGTTAGCAGCTGCAGGAATATTTATAATCCCGGTTTCATAGTTGTCGCGGTAAACAGCGGCTGAAGATGTATTCGTTTTAATAATGGTAGCTCCTGCCGAAATCTTCCAGGTTGCCCCGTTCAAGAAACTAACAGAACTTGAACTATTTGCACCATCTTTAAACGTTCCGTCAATTATAAGGTCGGCTCCAGTAAGCCCATTCAACATCTCCAATTTTGCGCTTGAATTTATTGAAAGAGTGCCACCAGAATTAACATTCACTGAGTTCTCCTTCACGGCTACGTCTAAAGTGATGTTATGTCCACTCCTTATAATTGCCCCGTCGCAATTAAGCGAGGTAGGATAAGTACAGGTAGTCACTGCCCCTGTTCCTGTAATATCATCACCCATCGTCCATGAGCCCGGGGTAGACCAGTTACCCAAACCTACATTTGAAAAATAGTATTTTTTTGTAGGGTATGTAAACTGTGCAGCATTTGAATATTGCGTGCAGGTTATGCTCATATTTGTTTTTGAAACAGCACAATAAAATTGAAAATAACGCAGGTTAGCAAGATTTCCGGTAATGGTAAGGGTATCAGTATTTGTTCCACTAGCACCCGGAATGTTACCACTCACCAATTGCCATCCCGTCATAGTTGCAGGATCATTATAATACCAGGCGCGGGCACTCACAGGAGCAGGGGTAGCTGTAGCAGCAACTATAAATCTTAGCGGTCCACAAGAAACATCCGAAGGTGAAGAAGTGATGGTAACATTAGATCCTCCAACAGTATAAGGCGCAATGCTCAGGTTATCACAGTTTTCCGTTGTTGATATTGACCAATCTCCAGCAGTATATGTAGTACTTGGTATTGTTGGTGCTGTGGTAATAGATTTCCTGCTTTGGCTAAAACCTGGCGCACTTGAGCCTCCATAATTAGGATTTGGTACATAATCAATATCAGTGCCGTTTTTCCGGAGATAAATACGGTCATTACCATTGAAACCACCTGCAGTAGGGAAATCAAGGTCGGGCGACACCCCACCACAAATAGTACCATTGCCTATTTTAAGCAAATAGGTTGCTCCGCTGGCAATAGAACCCGTTAAAGTATAATCATTATCAGTACTGACACCCGTTCTAATCCTAACCACATAGGTATTAGGTGACCCAAATGTTACCAGGGATGCAGTACCATTAAATATTTCGATATAGCCCAAGCTGCCCGATTTAGCATCGTACACTTCAGATATCGATATATCATTTACAGTACTTCCGCTTCCAGATACCCCGCATGTTCCAGTACTTGTGGTTAATGTAAAGTTACCTGCTGATTCCGCAGGACAAGTGCCTAGTAATACAGACACTTTACCAACTCCCACACCTGCTGGCACTTTTGCCTGGATTAGTGTAGCACTAACAATGTTGAATGCCGTAGCATTTACCCCGCCAAATTTAACACCCGTTGCAGGTAAGAACCCGGTGCCGGTAATGTTAACCCAGGTACCCTGAGGTCCACTAGTAGGAGTAAAATTGGTGATGGTACCGGTGGAAGTACATGGGTTATAGCAAGCCCACGAAATATCGTCCACAGTCAACTGCCCGCTACTTCCATTTATCTGTTTAATAGAAATTTGCACATTTCCCAAAATATTTACAACTGCCGTAAAGGTTTGCGTAGAAGTTGGACTGCCAGAAATTATGCCCACTGAAACCCCGTTTACTTGAACATCGGCATTTAAAGCAGATGAGAATGCTCTTTCGTATTTAAAGGATAAAATACCACAACCACCGCTGGTAATTGGTGATACAATATTAGCAGTAGCATTACTTGCAAGTGTTAATGCTCTTCCGTTGATATTAAGATCAGTTCGGGTTTGAACAGATGTCCATGGAAGACCTAAATCTCCGGTCCAATTTACGTTGGCGTAAGTAGAAGTGGATGCCCCAATATTTGTAAAGCTTTCGCTACCGCAAGGTCCCTGATTCACTGTTAAAATCGCAGAATTTGAAATCACGGCTACACAAGGCGTTGCAGCTCCAATCAAACAACGATATTCATTATCATTCAACGAAACGTTTGTCGGATTGATCGTTAAAGTATTTGAAGTTGTACCGCTGTAAGGTGCAGCTGCCGGTACAGAAACCCACGCAACGCCATTATAAATCTGCCACTGGAAAGATGTGAAATTGGTGGCAGCAACTGTAAATATAGCCGCAGTTGGTGAACTAACCGTTACATCTACAGGCTGCGTTGAAATAGCAGCTTGAGTATTTATAACAACTCCATAAGCAGCGCTGGCAGTACTCCAACAACCACTCACCAGCGTTCTTACAAAATAATTACCACTTGTAACAACGGTATAGGCTGCAGTGGTTGGGTTCGTAATAACAGTACCAGTAGCGGAGGTCTGCCAATAAATATTGGCAGCAGGTGCACTGTAACTCAAGTTTGTGCTGCCACATGCAGGAGTGGTACCTGAAATTGTGCCTGATGGTGTGGTTGCATTCGTTACTATAACTGTGAGTACCCGCGGCGCACTTGGCCCACAGTTATTATTAGCTGTTACTGTAATGTCGCCACCTGTTGTGCCCGATGTTACTGTGATAGAATTCGTAGTGCTGGTACCTGAAAATCCTGAAGGCAGGGTCCATGTATAACTGGTGGCACCGACAACACCCAAAATTGAATAAGTCAGAGAAGCAGTGTTGGCACATACTGTCGTACTACCGGTAATAGTGCCAGGTTGAATGGGTACTGCGGTATTACCCGTTACTGCAATGGTGAAGTTTGAAGATTCTGCGGTAGAGTTAAAAGCAAGTACTCTTATAAAATAAGTTCTACCTGCAATAAAACCAGCGTTTGTAAGTACTTCTGGCATACTGGTGGTAGTAGAAGTAGCAAATGTTGTAGTGGTAGTAGGACAAGCATTTAATTGGTCATACACATTAATGTCTATATCTCCTGTAAATCCTCCAACAGTAACGGTGTGAGATCCTGAACAGATTGCTGTGAATTTATACCACACATCTTTACTCGTGAAGGGAGCCGTAACCGTTGAGGCAACCATAGTACCATTCGTAGCCGCAGCGTTAATGACCAAGTTAACAGCATTTGCACACAAATCATTCGGTGGTGGAGGCGTGTATACGGCACCAGCATTTCCAATCACCAATTTATTTGTACCAGTATTTAAAGCAATGCCTGCTACATTTTTGGTTTGGCCAGACATAGCTCCTATTGGTGTAATGTTGTAGTTAGGTCCGGCGGTAAAATTGCCTAGCTCCCCTGTACCTGTAGTTACATAACTTCCAGCTTGATTGCCTATATTCCAATTAAAATCAACGGTAGCAACTGCACCTGCTCCTCCACTTAAAACGGTCCACTGTAGTATAACAATTCTACTTGCATCAAAAACGGCATTATCGATAGTTGCACTCGACCTTACTGACAGATCATTCGTTGTACCTGTGTTAGCAATATTTAGTGGCGTGTAAGAAATAAGCGAGTTACCTACAGGGAAAAATTTAGCTGTTGAACTAACGCCGTTTAGTTTCAACACTCCGGTACTAGCCGTTACAATAAAATTAGTAGCGCTGTTTCCAGTTATCGTTCCCCCGTTACCGATAGTTAAGGTATTGGCACCAACTATTATTTTACCAACAGTAAGTGCCAGCGTTAAATTGCAAGTAACATCATTAGCGATAGTGAGGTTAGCGGCATTATTTAAAGTGAGGTAATCAAACGTAGTAGTACCTGTAATTGTTTGTGCACTGCTTCCATTAAAAGTTACTAATCGCACATTGGGCGAAAATGTTCCAGCCCCTTTTACCCAGTTGCCTGCAACAAACATATCACCACCAATTGCATTACCTAAAGACAAATTGCCGTTTATTGTTGCATTGCGTCCTACAGCTACCGATCCACTTTTATTTCCACTACCACCATAATCCATATACATGGATGCAGGAGCGGCGGCAATTGTCAGGTCACGGGCCAACGCAAGCGCCTGTGAATAAGGAGTAACACCGGTATTTGGTATATCCAGAATAGTACTTCCCGTAACCAACACATCATTCGGATATCCAGGCGTTGTTCCTATTGTTCCTGAACCTGCCGTCCATTCTAACCCTCTTCCATAATATCCACCGGTATTGTATCTCAACAATGAACTGGCTCCATAAACTGGACTAGTAACAGATATATAACCGTTGGCTTCCATAGCCAATGTACCCGAAATGGTCATGCCATTCGTACTTATAAATCCTCCATATAAAGTAAGGGAACCTGTGGTGGGTATTGATCGGGCCCCATCACTTAAATTGACATTAGTGCCCGTATTCACCTGCACATTTTCGGGCGAATTGGTAGCAGGCCAGAATCGTTGGCCGGCAGTAATACCGTATGGACCAGGGCCGCTGTTAAATACAAGATAACTACCTGTAGCGGCATAGACAAAGTTGTTGCTTCCATTTGCGTAACCACTACCATCTACTTGAAAGGTACCGTTAACCGTGGTGGTGCCATCATTTGTATATGTGGCGTCAGCAATCAAAGCTCTTCCTGTATTGATAGTGGTAGAAGTTCCCGCATTTCGTATAACTGCTGCTGTAAGCGTTACAGTGGTATTTATTATTACATTATCGCCGTTACCCGGCACTGCATTCTTGTCCCAGGTTGAAGCCACATTCCAATTAGTATTAGCTACTGATGTGTAAATAGCAGGGCTCACATTTACCCTCACTTCATTACTTGTAATATTACCGCAAGCAAACGTACTAATGCAAACAACATAATACGTACCTGAAGTTGCAAAATTCGGCGTGTATGTAGTTGTAGTAGTAGCTAAAGATGTTCCATAAGGCCCACCGGACACCGTTCCGTAATACCATTGCCTGCTGGTTGGAGTTGATTGTTCGGTAACTGTAAGAGCAGTGCCGTTTGAGAGGGCAGGAATATTTTGAGTGGCAATTGGTGCAACACTATTTGCCGCAAGATTAACAGTAAGGTTGGCTCCATTATTAGCGCCAGTAACTGCAGGACCGTTTGATACAACCCTAATTCGATAACCTGTACCTGTTGCAGTGGCCGCTGGTATAGTTGCACTGATAGTGCCAGCATTGGCATCACTTACCAGAGTTCCTATTGCAATTGGAGCTGCAAAACTACCTCCGCCGTTTGATAATTGTGCCGTGTAGGTATTAGAAGTAAATGTACCTACGCTTGTAAAATCTACAGAAACTGCAGTTCCAGTTGAATTAGTTATACAGAAAGGGGAACCTGTAATTGTTGTTGATGTGGTAATAGTGTTAGTTGAAGCAAATGTTCCTGCAATGCTAATATCATCCAATCCAAATTCATCTCTTGAACCAGTACCCGCCACATCGGCACTAGACCATCGAATATAGTAATCGTTTCCTGGTGCAACTGCCAAACCCGTAATACTAGTTGTTCGTGAAGGTGCGCTCCCAACAATTACCCAACCAAGAGCATCAGCTGTAGTCGTAGACGTGTAGTCTAACGCTCCAATGTTAACATAGGAAACACCATCAACAGAATGTGAAAAATTAAATGAATTGGATCGGCCCTCGTCGTTACGAATAAATAAATTGTAGGATATAGATAAAGTATTAATATCAGTAGTCCCATTATTACGAATTCGCAAAGTCAATGTCCCAGGTGCAAAATCGCTTCCACCTGGCTGAATCATAAAACTAGGGTTTGAAACTGAACCAGGAGTACCGGTATATGCGTAAAATCCTCCTGTAGTCACGGCGACTGCAGTAATTCCTCTAGTATAATCAGTACTAGCTGTTGTTCTTGTTGCACCAAAAGCTAAAGAACCATCGCTCCAACCAGTTGCTGCCCAGGCATTAGAATTAAGCAAACCCGCAGTTGTTGGAGCCGGAGAGAAACCCGTACCAGTATAAGCAGAAGATGGGTTGCTACCTACGGTTACTTGAGTTGCCGCCGAGAAATCAATAATCGTTGAAGGTGATCCATTAGTCAGGGAAACTTGCCCAGAACCAACTAAAGGAAAAAATAACACGGCAGAATAAACAATCAAGTAAAATTTCTTCATAAATATCCAATTAAATAACGTCATCACCCAACAACAGCTCATCGCCATATTAGGTTTATTAAAAAATATTTTAAATCTCTTTGCTGGTAATCCCGGCAGCAATTGGCATACCGGTAAATGGTTGCTATCCGCAGCGGAAAATAATAGGATTGGAAAGTTTAGATGGGAGGAGGATAAGCGTTCTTAAATACAAAAACAAATATAACTGTTTTACCTGTTGTAATGGCAGCGGGTTATTAATAAATTGTAAACACCGGGATAATAGATAATTTTTAATTGATAATTGAAAATTATACGTCTCTTATATAGGTTTAATAAATAATGGATGGCCGATGAAAAATCTCAATTTTTAATTTTGAATTTTGAATTCCTAACGGGTTACAATAATTCAGCAATATCTCTGAAATGCCGTGCATACTCCTTTACATAACTTTTATGTTGTGGATATTTTCCGTGAAGTTTTGTCCGGGCGGCATTAAGTAATTGTAATGCCTGCATTGCATTGGTCTCATTATAAAATGCAGCTGCGAAATCCGGTGCATTTTTAAGTGGCTTGATGAATACAGCATGTGCATAATAATTAAATGGCAGCACTACCCTGCCGGGCGAAAAATAAATGGCTTCGTTTGCTACGGTTTCAAAATACAAGGCTGACCATTCGAGCATTTGCTTCAATCTTGCTTTCAATTCAGTCTCGTTCTCCGCATTTGCAGGATGTTTCCGCCAGCGATTTATTTTTTCAGCAAATAACTCATTGGCGGGGTCATCGCTTTCAATTTTTTTCAGCACCCAAAATATTGGCAAAGAATCATTGTTTCCAGCAATGGTTGTGAGCAGGCGTAACTTGTTTGCCTTGTAAGACTGGAGGCTTGCGATATATAATTCAAAACCAGGCAGCGCAGATTTTACAATTAATTTTTTATCCTGAAATAATTCCCAGGAGCCTGGCGCATCAAAATAATGATCGGGTTCTGTAAAACTTCCATCTTTTTTAAACTGCAACAAACGCAGCCCATACAATCGCACCAGCGAATCCTGTACCGGCCCATAATTTTGAAGTTGCTGTTGGCTTAATGCTGCTTCATCTGGGTATAAAATGATCCAGTTGCCAGTAACGGCTTTTTTTACGGCGCTTTCTTCACCGTTAATATTACAAGATACAAGAACTAGTAAACAGCATACATAACAAAGCAGTTTCATCGTTTCGGATTTATCAAATAAAAATAAGGGTTTCTCCCAGAAACCTGTGGGCGTTTGCGGCGCTAGCCTTTTGTGCGTAGCAGAACCCCGCAGCGTTTCGTACACAACAAAAAAAACTTCCTAATCAAAACGCTTCCATGTCTTGCGTTCTTCACAAACCCATGCCGCAGACGCTGAAAGGTTTTTTCCAGAAACCTGTGGGCGTTTGCGGCGCCAGCCATTTGTGCGTGGCAGAACTCCGCAGCGTTTCAATTGCAAATCCAAAAAAAATAACTTCCTAATCAAAACGCTTCCAGGTCTTGCCATCGCACGAACCCACACCGCAGACACTGAAAGGTTTTTCCCAGAAACCTGTGGGCGTTTGCGGCGCAGGCAAGGTAGCCGAGCAAAACCCCGCAGCGTTTCCAACACAGAACCAACCTAACCATTCTAAATAACAACTGTACAAATGAAAACGCTTCCAGGTCTTGCCTCCCGCAAAGCCCAGCCGCAGACGCTGAAAGGTTTTCCCCAGCAGCTTTCCACTCGCCGGAGTAACGTTTTGCATTGCCGTCAATTGGGAGTCTTGAAAAACGTCTGCCCGGCGGTAATGATGATAAGAAATGTGAAGATGAAATTTCGAAATGTTTTAAGAGAGAGTCATGCCCCAAACTACTGATGCCATGTTGATACGGCTGATGTTACAATGTCCTGCCCCCAATTTCGGAAATGCATTGTTGCCTGCCGTGCTTTCTAAGCCAGTTGAAGTAATATTTTTAGTTTTTCGTTAAGTTCCGCAAGTTCAATGTCATTTAGTTTGCCTAACAATCCTTTTGTAAGCTCCTATCTAAAGTTGCAATCTTACTAGTCCTTATCGCTGATTTCCCTTTCAATCTGTTTATCTAATTAGGGGTCAGAAGTACGTCTAAATTTTCCTTCCATTGGATTTGGGTAGTAATAAAACAAACGGTAAGATCGAGTTTAGTCTCGGCAAGAATTACAACTGGTCGGAGTTTGCTGCCTTTTAAATCTGTAAATGGAAATGTTATAAGTATGAGGTCACCTTTAGGCATTGTACTGTTCTTTTAAATCTGTTACAGAATACAAATCTTCTTCGTTTTTAAGAAAGTCAAATGCTTGGCTGCTCGATGTCATATGCTTTATTCCTTCAGTCATTGTATTTTCGTCATGACGTTTCATAATAAATTCAGCAAAGTCAGAAATTTCCTCTGCCTTGTCTTCCGGAAGCTGATTAATAGCCTTTATGGTTCGCTCGATGATTAATTGTCTTGTCATACTTGAAGAATTTTGATCCCTAAATATACTATTTCTTTGTCAACAGTAGGTTAGTGAATAGCATGGAAGGCAACTGAAAGGTTTTCCCCAGAAACCTGTGGGCGTTTGCGGCGCAGGCCATGTGAGTGGCGAACCCCGCAGTGTTTCAAGCACAGACCCAAACCAACCATTTTAAATGACAACTGTACAAATGAAAACGCTTCAGGTCCCCTTCCCGTAAACCCCAGCCGCAGACGCTGAAAGGTTTTCTCAGCCGCTTTACCTTCGCCGTAGTAAGTGAAAGGTTTTCCCTCAGAAACCTGTGGGCGTTTGCGGCGCAGGCCGGGTGCGTGGCGAACCCCGCAGCGTTTCCAGCATAACACCCAATCAGCCAGCTTTTCCATCATTACCGGCCACATTACAAAGCCGCTGCCAGGTCCTTAAAATGTTGGGCATATTCTTTTACATAGTTCTTGCTTTGTGGAAACTTTCCATGAATTCGTAAACGTGCAGTTTTGAGCAGCTGCATGGCCTGTATGGCATTGGCTTCGTTGTAAAAAACAGCGGCAAAAGCCGGGGCATTTTCCAGGGACTTTAAACCCACCCCGTGGGCATAATAATTAAAAGGCAGCACTACCCTGCTGCGTGAAAAATAGATAGCTTCATCCGCCACTGTTTCAAAATACAATGCAGACCATTCTAATATTTGTTTAAGTCTTTCCTTCAACGCAACTTCTGCCTCCGGCCCGGCAGGATGCTGCCGCCAGCGGTTCCATTTTTCCGTAAACAATTCATGCGCCGGGTGATCGCTGTTTATCTTCTTCAGCACCCAGAAAATAGGTAAGGAATCTTTATTGGCAGCAATGGTAGTGAGCAAACGTAATTTATTTTCTTTGTATGATTGCAGGCTGGCGATATACAATCCGAAGCCCGGTTGCGCAGATTTAATGACCAGTTTTTTGTCCTGGAACAATTCCCAGGAACCGGGCTTATTAAAATAATAATCAGGCTCTGTAAAACTTCCATCGTTTTTTAACTGCAGCAGTCGCAGCCCATACAGCCGCACCAGCGAATCCTGCACAGGTGCGTAATTTGCAAGTTGCTGTTGGCTCAGAGCCGCTTCATCAGGATAAAGTATCAGCCAGTCGCCGGTAACAGCCTTCTTTACGGCACTTTCATCGCCACTAAAATTGCAGGATACCAGCAGCAGTAAAAAGGATAAATAACAAAGCAGTTTCATTGTTTGGGTATTAAAAACTAAAAATAGGGTTTTCTCCTGAAACCTGTGGACGTTTGCGGCGCAAGCCGGGTGCGTGGCGAACCCCGCAGCGTTTCCAGCACAGACCCAAACCAACCCATTCAAACTATAACTATAAAATTCAGAACATCCCCTGCAGATCCTTGCAATTATAAATCCTAAAAATTATTTTTATAGATGAACTATTACGAACCAATGATACCAGGTGAAATGTACCATGTGATGAGCAGGGCTGTTGGCTTCGAATCAATTTTTATTGAACCAAAAAACTACCGATTTTTTCTGCAGCGTTATAAAACGTACATCAATCCGGTTGCTGATACTTTTGCATATGCATTACTGAAAAACCATTTTCATTTTTTAGTTGAGATTAAGCCTGACGACTCACTACTTCCAGCATTCTTTGCTGCTAACGACACGAGGAAACCAGGTAATGGTTGGCAACAGGATCTTGTAATGCAGCAGTGGAGCAATTTCTTAAACAGTTATTCCAGGTCATTTAACAACGTATACGGCAGAAAAGGAAGTCTGTTTATAGATCGTTTGAAGCGGGTGCAGGTAAAAGATGACGGACAGTTTTGTGCAACCGTATTTTACATTCATAAAAATCCGGTCCATCATGGGTTTTGCAAAAATATGCAGGACTGGCAATGGAGTTCTTATAATACCATGTTTTCTTCCCGGCAAACAATAGTACAAAGAGAACAGGTGTTAAACTTCTTTGGAGGAGTGGCGGAATTTGAGCGTTACCATCAACAGCCGATAAATCTGAAACATGCAGTAACCCTTGAATGAATTGCATTCAACATTTGGGCATTTGCGGCGAAGACATAGTGCGTGGCAAAACCCAGCAGCGTTCAAACGACCAATAACATGAAAACGCTTCCAGGTCTTGCCTCCCGCAAAGCCCAGCCGCAGACGCTGAAAGGTTTTCTCCCACTCCGCAGCCGCTGGGCTTAGGGTTGCCCTTGATATTTAAATGTAAGATTGGAATAATTACGGGACGCCCCGATGTATTTCAGCAATGTAAAAATTACTTCTAACGATGAACCGACCAAATTTTTCGTCGAAAAGATTTCAGAAGCTTTCTTAGAATTAAAACTAGAGGAATATTTAATTGGAACAACTGCTAGTAAAGTACCACTTCTTCCTGCTCCCACTCAACCTTTACTTTCTGTGAAAAAACAGTATCAATTGTTTTACCGCAGTAGTCTGGCTGAATAGGCAATTGCCTGCTGAAGCGACGGTTCACCAACACACATAGCGACACTTTTTCTGGCCGGCCAAAATCCTGCAGTGCATCCAATGCCGCACGTATGGTTCTGCCGGTGTATAACACATCATCTATCAACACTACTTTTTTTCCTTCAATAGAAAAAGGAATATCCGTCTGGCTGGCCACATGAAATTCCTCCTTTATATCATCCCGGTAAAAAGTAATATCAAGGATGCCGTGATGTAGCGTTTCTGCGGGAGCAATGCTGCGGATGGCATCCACAATTCGCTGGCTTACCTGTATGCCTCTTGGCTGAATGCCGATGAAGACGGTATCGGCCAAAGAAGTTTCATTTTCAATAAGCTGGTGTGCCAGCCTTTGCAGGGTGACTTTTAATTGCCGGGTAGAAAGTAGGATCTGCATGAAGTATTAAAGATTAGGTTTGATGTGGACGCTTGCTGCGGTAAAGGTATAAAAAAAAGCCCTCGGCAGGGCTTTACATAAACGGTTTACAGGTCAAACTATTTCATAGCGGACTGCAGGGTTTCCAGTTCATCCCATTTTCCTGCGGCTGCCAGCTTTGCCTGCTTTGGCCAGTTTTCAGGATTATAGCTGCTGTACTGTGCACCCGCTTCCTTTAATAGCTGTTCTAATTTTTTTGTACTGGTATTGGCCAGCGTTTTATAGGTTAGTATATCATTGCGTTTAAGCAGGTAAAATATCCTGGTGCCAATACCTTTTATTTTCAGCAGGTCTTCTGCCTCCGGTTTTGCTTTTTTTGTTGTAGCTGCTTTTTTAATGGCTGGTTGCTTCACCGCTTTTTCTGCTGCAGGCTTTGCTGTTGCTGCCACTTTCGGCTGTAGTTTGTTTTCGGCTTTGCCGTTTGTTGCCACCGGTACTTCTATCACCGCATTTTCTACAAAATTATCGTATGCCATGTCCCAGCTCGTAGGGCGCTCATCATTCACCCAGCGACCATCATTCAGCAGGTAACGGTACTTGTAAGTCTTCCCGGCCGTCAATTCTATTTCAGCCTGCATGCTCCCGTCATCGCTTCGCTGCAACACTACTGCCTCAGCGGGATCCCAATTATTAAATTCTCCCAATAAGATAGCCTCTGTTGCTGCGGCCACCTGGCTGGCTGGTATCTTAAATGTCACTTTTGTTGTCATATCAAGGTTGTTTTAAGTTTGAATGTTTGTTAGTTATTTTAAAAGTTATAAGTCTCCTTGTTTATTTTTCCGCCTGCTAACTTCCTGTCAAATGCCTGTACGGATTAAGGGTGCATGTTGCGGCAACGTGCATTTAATCCAACTTCTTTTTTACATTAAATAAATGGCAAACAGCGAAATGTACAGGCAAGGGTTAGCTGATTTTTATTAAGCGTTCCCAAGTGCAAAAATATAAATATTAGCCCGTGATAACGGCGAATGTTGGCATTTAGTGGATAAATGCCCGTCCACACTCAATTCAAGCCAAAAAAAGCCCCGAAAGGAGCTTTGGTTTTATAATCACATGTAATAGTATTATGCCGGCAGCAAACTCACCATGCCTATCAGCGAAGCCAGCATCAATACACATTTCCAGCAAAATGATTTATTCATACCTGTTATTTATTTCGGTTAAAGTTACCGATACCTGTGGCAGGAAAATGTTAATGCTGCATCTTGAACTTTTAATCCCCATCCAGCTTTAATATTTCAACCGTAGGCTTAAAGCCGGAGGTATAAATATAGAAGGTTGCATCTGCACCGGGGAACCATTGTTTCCATTGCCGGGCAATTTCTTTAAATGCCCGTTTTTCCGGGTAGGGAGACGTCTTCATTGCTTTCACACCCCAATCGTATGCTGCTATGGGATACCGGCATGGTATCATGCCGTTTTTGCGGTTACCCATAAAGGGCGCCATGCGCTGTAGTGCGGCTGCATCGCTGGTGCAAATATATAACTGCGGCACACCTCCGCTATACATCGTAAAGGAAAGATAATGATCCCAACGGCCGGCAAGGTGCAGCAGCGGCAGTACCATCCAGCACAACACCAGCACAAAGGCAAACCGCTTTTTAAAGAACAACCGATCGTAGGCAAAAGGTTGCCTGAAAAATACCAGCACCAGCAGCAGTGGCATCAGGATATTCCAGGGCCATATTACTACGTTCTGGTTAAATCCCAATGGACCAAATATGTAGAGAATGCCAATATGCATCAATATTAAAATGGCCATGGCCCATTTATAGAAACGGCCGGTGAGCAAGGCGGCTCCCGCTCCCATTTCAATTAATGGCAACAAATACCCAGCCCTGAATATCCATACATTATTTGATTGAATACCCAGCCAGTTGCGCAGCAAGAGTCCGTTCCAGATATCGTGAATGAATGCGGGGTTTAATTTACTGAGGCCGCTGAAAAAATAAAGAGCGGCAATCAACAATTGCCAGGCAGTATTGATAAATAATTTGTTTTGAAAAAACAACACTGACGCTGCCATAAACAGAAACTGGTATTCCCATGGCTGCCAGCGGTTCTGGTCTAGAATGCAACTCAGTAATTCAGCAATTACAACCACGCAAACAAGTGTTGTAACCGGCCGCCACAAAGCTAATACCATTGCCGTTGCTGATGCCCAAAAGAGTATAGTATGAACCAGTGCCGACAAATGCAGCAGCAGGTCATTCACCGGCAATAGCGGAAAGAACCGGTCTCCCATCCACAGGTCGTAACAAAGTAATTTTGTTAACAACCAGCAGGTAAATAGCAGGCGGAGTACCCATACCTGCTTCTTATCTTTTAAAAAATGGTTGGTTGAAAGCATATTAGTTGCCATAAAGTTAATGTCTGGCGAACCAATATTAGCTTAAAAAAAGAAAAGGCCCCTTGCGGTGCCTTTCTTAACTGGTTTATTTTATTTAACAGGGAATAACATTTTATTACCATACCAATATAGACTGGGTGCTGCTGCTGCCATCTTCACCTGTTACTACAAGCTGGTAGTGTCCTGCCGCTACAGTTTCGCCCAAAGCCTGCGATTTCACTTCTGTACTGCTTGTTACTTTTACATTTTTCTGAAAAACTACCGCACCATTGCCATTAAACAACTGCACTTTGTAATTACCTGCAGGTTGGTTCATAAACTTCACCTGCATTTGCTTGTTTACAACCGGGTTAGGATACACGCTGATAGCTCTTTCCCCTTGTGCTGTTACAGCCGCCACTTTTACAATAGCACTGTATTGCACCTGTCCGCTCGTGCTGATTGCCTTTATACGATAGAAGTTTACTTCCACGCCTGCGTTGGCATCTGTATAGGAATATACCGCCCTGCCCGTATTACCGGCCATTGCATTTACCGCACCAATACTTTTAAAATTACTGCCATCGCTGCTCTGTTGCAATTCGTATCCCTTCATATTGGTTTCATTCTCCACTTCCCACTTAACATTTACTGCAGTTGCTGCATTGCGTTGCGCACTAACGGCGGTTATGGTAACAGGTAATACTACCGAATTCTCAAACACAACAGCAAACCTTGTGGGTGCATATGCTGCAGGAATGTTTACCATAGTAAAAGCATATTCAGTTGTACCATTCATGTTTAACTGTGTAATCGTGTTAGCATACTTATCAAACAGGTAGGCAATTTTGGAAGGGTCGTTAATGTTGCCTAGCTCAAAAGTCCACTTGTAGTTTTGCAGGCGTACATTATTAAAATTCAATTGTAGTGTATCCCGAGTAACTGGCATGCTTCTGCGATCAGCCATCAGCAGGGTGCTGCCGTTTTTGAAGCTTACATTTTCACTACCGTTTATCAATTTTATTATGTCTTCTTCATCAACAGCTACAGAATATTCGCTGTCGAAATTTACCATGGCGCCATCCAATACTGTACTGGCAGTTGCAGTAACCTGCTGAAGGGTAGCTGATAAATAAGGATTGCTCACCTCTGGTGCTTTAAACACCATGCTGCTGCCGTTATCCTTACTCTTTTCGTCAAACTGTATGCTGCCGCCATTGCTGCCACCCTTTACAAAGAAAGCCTGGCCCGATTCGATGGTATTCTGTAAAGAGAAACCAGCACCGTAGCTTCCACCGCCAGGGAATACCCTGAAACTGTTGCCCAACCTGAACAACATCTGGTAGGCTCCCAAACCATAGCTTCCGCCAGCTTTTGGATCCCATACATATACCATATCCTGCAGGCCTTGCATGTTAAGCTTTGTAAGATCAACCGGCGCCGCATATGGATTGCCAACTGCTGTATATTTATCGGCAGGTACATTAATAGCAGGCAAAGTACCTGTTTTCAGATCACCGGAAGTACGAATGATAGTTGATGATAATGCCCCGCTCCTGTCGCTGCGGATATAGGTCATATAACCGCTGTTGGAGGCAATGAGGTTGTTGGTATTGCTGATGCCATCCCAGCCACCGGTTGCAGCATTGTACGTCTTTACTGTAGGTCCGCCGGGTGTATACACATCAAAACCATTTGCTGCATAATTACCTGTGTTGTTACCGATGACCAAACCATAACCGGGATTGGGGTTTGCATTGGCGGTTTGTGCATTTTCCTGCCAGGCTTGCTTAAAGCTCTGGTTGCCGTTTGTTGGTATAGAAAGGAAACGCCATTTTCCACCGTTACTGATATACCTTTCCACGTTTACTTTACCCAGGATCTTATTGCCGGTATTACTGCCGTTGTTGGTAATATCTGCTACCCATGCTGTAGCGTTTATGCCTGAAACCAGGCTTAAATGATCTCCTGTATTTAAAGCTGCGTTATTAACGTTGCCAAAGGAAACCGAACCGGTAATCTTCAAAGTATCAGTTGCTGCACCGGCAATCGTCAAACCCTTTGGGTTGCTGTTTACCAGGTGCTGAATTTTTTTATTTAAGAACATGCCGGCCGAAAGTTGCTGTGCAGCCGAGCTACCGTTCATTTCCAATGTACCCTCAGATAGATCTAAACTTCCCTGATTATTGATTACACCGGTAACTTTCAGCTTTGCGTCTTTAATTTTCAAGCTGGCGCCTGGCTTAATGTACAGGTCTTTTACCTGAAAATTTACATTGCTGAGGTTGGGTTGGTACAAACCACCGGTGGCGATGGTAATGGCAGTACAACTGGTATCTGGCATAATACCCAATGCCCAGTTTACAGGATTGTACCAGTCATTAGATACCAGTCCCAGCCAGGTATTCTTTAATACGATCAGGGTACCTGACCCAGAATTTGGAGCCGTCCAGTCGCAGCCCGGGTTAACAGAAACTATCGAAAGGGTTTTTGCAATATCCGTAGCCACAATGCTGCGGGTATTAAATGCCCCGGTACCGGTTGTAGAGCTGGTAAAAGTTGATGAAGTGATGGGTGATTCTGTACCAATTTTGTATGAAGCAGTATAAGTTTTTTCAGGGATTAGCCCTGTGAGACTGATGGTTGCAGGGCTGTTTTCACATGCACTATTCATCTGCATCGTTTTAAATGCAACTGTTTCTCCCACTTCAATATTTACAAATGAACTGGCGCCGTTACCATAGTTGCCACTGGCTAACACAAGCGTAGCTGTTAAAGTAAATCCGGCGCTAAGATCTATGTTAGTGATATTCCATTTCTTATCTAAGCCGCCGGTATATTGAAAGTTTCCGAGCGTGTTTCCTGCAACTACTACATCGTTTAAGAAGATATTATTGTTTTTATCATCGCCGATGGTGATCTGCAGGTAATTTAAATGACAGGTTTTACCAGCACCAACAATTTTTGTTGAAACCGATGTAAAACTGGTGGTCATGCTATTGATGGTGGTAGTTAATACATCTGTGGTGTTGTTATAAACCAATGTAAGGCTGTTATTACCAGGAGCATTGTATATATTACTTGTGCTGTATGTGCTATAGCCCGATGATTGGGTAAGGTTAGTACCGGCAAAGATGCCCGCATTGTTGTTATTTTTAAATCCTTCCCACTTGCCATATACAACGGCATTATGGGTACCGCTTAGGGTTCCGGCTGATACAACAGGCTGGGCATTAGCGGCTAAAGACAAGGAAATGGATGCGATAAGAAAAGAATAAAATTGTTTCATACTAGTGGTTGAATCTGTTTTGCGGGCAACGGGTACCCTTTTAAACTTGCTATTAAGGAAGATTCAATCAAATTGTACAGTAAGGAACTGTACGTATGAAGTGTGTAAGTGCTGGTTTTGTTAATAATGGTTAGGGCCATCGGTACATTAACGACGCAAACCTACCTCATAGTATTTATTCTACAAAATAAATTACAGTAAATTTACGGCATGGCTGG
>JBBSKH010000074.1:0-18260 GCA_038256495.1 Chitinophagales bacterium | reverse complement strand
TGAATATTAAACAATAAATAAAAAGAGAGAAGATTTTCATAAAATTTGTTTTGTTGTACTGTTGTAAAATCGCTGTCCTGCTTGTCACCAACGTTTGAGGCTTTGTGCAGTTGGGGAATTGACCAACTGTCAGCCCGGAACCGAAGCTAAATTAATAATTAAAAGTTGATGATAAGAACAAATGCTCGGCAGAGTTCCTTCAGCCGGATATAAAGCTGGGATATGCACTAATGATGATTGTACTTCCTTCAAGCCCCAATTGCACAAAACCTTTTGTTGGCTGCTGTACTGGTCAAAATAACTTGACACCTATGGCTAAACTTAGCGAACCAAAATCTTCATCAATAATCTTTGTCCGATTAAATATATTGATATAAGAAACCTTTCCTGTCCACCTTTGATTTTTAGAAAAGTAAAATCCAAACGAAGGTTTTATACCTAATAAAGTTTGTCCACCAATAAAACTTGGTCCCGCTACAAGCGATAAATAAACACTTTGGTTAGGATGAAATGATGAACCAACAAATAGATTTACCATTCCACGAACATCATTACCATTTTCTGGAAAACTGCCGTCAGGATTTGACCGAAAAACTTTGTCGTCTTCTAAATAAATGTCACCAGTAAGTTCGATTGTAGGTTTGAATTTCGTTTTGTTATTCAAAAAAGTTTGAAGCCCCAGTCCAACACCCCAAGGATTATTACCAATTGTATAGTCATAAAGCGTTTTGTTGTATTGTGTCAACAAATACGTTGAAATTTTTCTTTGTGTCTGCCCAAAAGATTTGGTCAAAATAAAACAGAGTAGAAATGTCGTAATTACTTTTTGCATATTGAGATTTTTTAGTATAGCAGCCAACGTTGAGTATTGCTGCAGGTGGGGAATTCAATGAATGTCCAGCCCGGAACTATAGCTCAATAATGATTTAAAAGATGAAGATAAGAACTTTTGCTTGGCTATGTTCGTCGGTTGGAACAGTTGCCGATAGAGAACCGCAGCCGATGTTTCAACGTCTTGCCCCACTTGCAGCAATACTTGTGTTAGCAGGCGTTTTGTCGTCAGTTACAATATTTTAGAATACTGTTTTCTGCGTCCTTGTCACCTAATAGTTTTGCCTTGTTGAAATACTCACAAGCCTTATCCTTTTTTCCTTTTATAAGAAATATGTTGCCAATCCAATAGCTACTTTCGGCTACCATATAATTTTTTTCAATGCAGTTTTGAAAGTCGTAAAAAGCTTTTTGTAAACTGTCAATCTGATATAATGCAATTCCTCTCTCAAAGTAAATTTCACGTCCTGGTACGTCAAACTTGCTTAAATCTACAAAACTGTTTGGTTGCATGTCCAAATAAATACCGTCTCCACCCTTTGTATTGAAAGCCTTGTTGTAAAAGTCAACTGCTGTTTTATTGTCTCCAATACGTTTTAGGTTGTTGCCAATATTAAAGTATGCTAAAGTATTCTTAGCGTCAAGAGAAGTTACTTTTTCATAGTCCGCAATAGCTCCTTTAAAATCTCCAATTGCAGATTTGTCAGCACCACGATTAATGTAAGCGCCGAGAAATTTATTGTCTTTTAATATTGCTTTGTCAAGGATTGGAATTGCCTCTTTATATTTTTGCTGTTCTTCGAGTTTCTCAGCCTCGGCAAAATAGTCTTTCGCTGATTTAAAGTCGCAACTTAAAAACGTTATGGAAATTGATATAAATAAAAAAAGTCGTGTCAAAAGGATGGTCGTTTTAAATGCCTGCTAACTTGTTCATTGCCGCATAAACATAGTACTTTTTTTCTAACGCAGTAAATAAATGTGATTTTTGTTGTAAACTATCCTTGGCGCAGATAAACAACAAAAGGTTGTGTGCCGGAGTAGTTGTTCCAAAGTGAATGACTGGTTCTTTAACTGTCCTGCAATCGGGGCAGGATGAAAAGGCAACACTTGATCAGATGCATTTCGGAAAGTGATCCCGTAAGCCACAGGCTATGCATTTAAAATGCTTTTTGCTATTTTAAAATGCCATTTTTCCTGTTGATTTTTGATTTGAAGTAAAAAAATTTTTTTACTTCCCAGACCTTTATTTGCCTGAATGCTAAGTCCAATAACTTTTCATCCTACTTTTTGTCTATTGACCATTGTAATATAAATAGCCACTTTAGAAAATTCCAAAGTGGCTATTAAATTTATTCTAATAAGCAGAAGAAATTCCTTTAATTATGGATTTTGTACCGCATTAGGATTTGCTTGTAGTTCCTCAAGTGGAATTACAAATTGCCATAACGGACTGCCGGCAGGTATTTGCAAAGTACCGCCACCAGAAGCTGAAACATAGTTAGGAACTACAGTTCTGTCTAGTGGTTGATCTAGTCTTTTTAAGTCAAAGAAGCGCATGCCCTCTCCCCAAAATTCTACCCTGCGATGAAACAAGATTTCATCAATTAAGGCTGTTCCACTATTGGTGCTTAAAGTATAACTAGCATCTCTATTTTTTGCTAATGTAAATAATGCAGTTCTTGCTGCAGCTTCATTTCCTGGAATATTTGCGTTGGCTTCTGCAATAATCAAATACATTTCTGCCAAACGGATATAAGGCACATCACCGATAGTAGGCAAGGTTCTGATAGAAAACTTTCTACTCATAAAAGGAGAACGAGCAAAAGAAGTAGATGGTAAAGGGAAATTAGCAACAGTTGGAGCTGGTTCCCACATTTTTTTTCTTACATCTGTAGCAGTAATCATACCATACAAAGCCGAGTTGATACGCTTTGGTACACCCCGAATATAACTGGTATTTCCGTTGTAAGAAATCTGAGCAAAATAAGATCCAAAAGTATCTCCCTGATCATCTTGAACAAATGCACCCCAGATCCACTCTGGATTGGAAATATCATTGAAACCCGCCTGATATTGTGCATTACTCATCAACGAGTGTCCCCCCAATGTAATTACTTGCTGTGCATAAGCAGCAGCATTTGTATAATCTTGCATGGTTAGGGCAACTCTTGCTCTGATTGCATAAGCAGATTTTATATTTAAGTGGGATTTAGGTTGAGCAGCAGCGCCAGAAAAATTAGCAATTGCGTCTGCCAAATCCTTATTTATTTGTGTATATACCTCTTCAACTGTAGAGCGTGGTAACTTTACGTCTAAAGGTGAAAGAGCCAAAGAAACACCCAACGTACTGTTAGGTACAGTGTTTTTATCATAGCGTTTACCATAAATTTGAACCAGGTTAAAATAAGCCCATGCTCTCATAGTAAGGGCCTCTGCTTTTAACCTTTTCTTATCTGCATCTGGACCAGTTGCTGCATCGATATTGACAATTAATGCATTTGCGTTTCCTATGGCACGATAATACAATCTAAAAGGATAGGCAACATATAAGTAGTTATCACTCCTATGATTTACCCATCCGCCCGTACCGTTACCAGGTGTGTACCAGCTTCCTTGTGCCTGGTGTACATCTTCGCCCATAAAATCGAGCATAAGCATAACACCGCCCTGTCCTGGTTGATTTTGCGCACTATACCTACTATACAAATATCGGTAAATACCATTTATGACATTAGACGCATTTCCCGTAGTAGTAAAGATGGAGGCCTCATCCACATCTCCTGTAGGGCCTACGTCAAAGTAATCTTTTTTACAGCCTACCAGCAAACTGATAAAGACTATGGCAATTAATAATTTTTTCATAATTTATTTATTAAAATTCGAATAATGTTTTTAGAAAGAAATATTGAATCCAGCATTAAATAATCGGTTTGGCGTATACACTGGACCATTAGTTCCGTTAAAGCTTTCAGCAGGATTCATACCGGTTCTTTTTGAGAACACATATAGATTTTCTCCGCCAACAAATACCCTGGCTTGATCAAACCCTATTTTATTGGTTAATTTTTTAGGCAGTCTAAAGTTAAGCGTTACATTTCTTACATTAAGGTAAGATGCATCTATTAACCACCTGTCTGACGCTGCATTAAGTTGAGCGTTATTAAGATTGTCAAGACGTGGAACATCAGTAATATCACCTGGTGCTTTCCAGGCTTTTAATGCATCCGCATGTAAAGAAGCTCCATACCTAAACGACATTAATCCGGCATAGTTACCGTCATAAAACTTACCGCCTACCTGGTAGTTCAATAGGAAAGAAAGGGAAATGTTTTTATAAGTAAATGTATTGTTTATAGAACCAAAATGCTTTGGAATAGCAGTACCTGCATATCCAAATTCTGCAAACGAAGCGTTTGTTGTCAGTGTATCGCCACCTTTACCTACTCTAATAGTACTACCTGTAGTTCCTGGATTAGCGTAGTATAGACCTGCGCCATCTGCCGGATCTACTCCTGCCCATCTTCTTAGGTAAAAAGCATATAAATCCCTACCTACTTCCAATCTTTTTGTTCCTTGGTTTATTGTAGGTGTCTCTGCTGGCAACTTAGAAATATTATTCTTAAGAGCTGTAATATTCAACTGGAGATCCCATTTAAAATTTTGAGACCTTATAATGTCAAAACCTAATTGAGCTTCTACACCCTTATTAGACATTGCACCAATGTTCTGAGTCCTATCAGTAATAATTGAAGAAAGACCTTGTGGCACATCAAATAATAACTCAGAAGAACCTCTGTCAAAGTACTCGACCGTTCCAGTAATTCTATTCTTGAAAACGGCAAAATCCAGACCAATATTGAAAGTTTTATTTACTTCCCAGGTTAAATCTGGGTTAGCCAATTTAGTAGCTAAAGCACCTGGTTCTAGCGCATTGTTAAATCCTAATCCGTACAATGCCTGGTACTCAAAATAACTATCTAGCCCGTCATTACCTACTGTACCGTAAGATGCCCTTAACTTAAGGTTGTCTAACCAGTTAATATTTGAAAATACAGGTTCTTTAATCATATTCCACGATACACCAGCAGAGTAAAAATCTCCCCAACGGCTTTTAGGTGAAAATCTTGATGACGCATCTCTACGATAAGAAAGGTCCAGGAAATACTTACCATTATAACCATAATTTATTCTAGATAAATACCCTTCTCTTCTTAACTCTCTTAAATCTCCAGTAATAGAACCCAGCGTTACAAAATTGTCCAATGCAATATTGCCATCTAAATTCTGACCTCTTTTAAAAGTACTCAGGTAAGAATCTTTATTCTTTTGAGACTCATGTCCCGCTAATACAGAAACCTCATGAAGACCAAATTTTTGTTGGTAATTGAGTAATTGATTCAAAGAGATTGTTCTGAATTCATTCGAAGTAAGACCAGCAGTACCATTACTAGTAACACCGTCACCCACGATCTTATTCTGAAAAGTTTGATTCCTGGTATTATTCAAATCTATACCTGCATTAGTGGTAAAAGTAAAGTGTTTTAAAAATTTCGCTTCAACATAGGTTCTTACTACCGAGCTATTTCTATCATTAATATTTTCGTTTAAAAGCGTTTCGTAAACAATATGCCTTCCTGGAGAGGCACCTGTTGGTCTATTGATTGAACCCGGATGCTGTCCATAATCATAGAACTGTACTCCATTGGCATCTAATATAGGAGCACCTGTAGTAAGGTCAAATGCACGAACTGGATAAATTGGTCCAATATTTCTAGCAAAAACGAATGGGTTAATAAAAGTATTAGCTCCATTGCCCGCTGCTTGCTTAGAACCAACGATGGCAGTAGTTGCATTAATTCCTACTTTCAACCAGTCCTTTAATTGGGTGTTCATTGCAAGTCTGGCATTTATCCGCTCAAAATCGGATCTGATTACAAAACCTTCATCATTCAAATAATTTAAGGAAAAATAGTAATCTGATTTATTACTTTTAGAAGCAACACTAAATCCAACTTCGTTTCTACCACCTCTCCTTTTTAGAGGCCCATACCAATCAAAATCATTAAACAACAGGCTAGCATTAGGATTTAATTTTCCGTCAACGCCTACAATTTGATTATTGGGAACATTATATGGATTGTAAATTAACTGGGAAGCTATTCCGTTAGTGGCATTTTGTGCAGCTACTGCTTCTGTTTGCCCTGTGCCAGACACAGGGAACATCAACGCATGTTTAAATCCTTGCCACATTAATGGATAGTAGTCATTAGTACCTACTCTATCATATTCTGGAATCCCTCTTTCGGAGAAACCTGAATTAGCATACAAATTAATTTTTGGTTTTGCAGACTTTCCTTTCTTGGTAGTTATCAAAATAACCCCATTGGCTGCTCTTGAGCCATAAAGGGCTGTAGAAGAAGCATCTTTTAGAACAGTCATTGTCTCAATGTCATTCACATTAAGATCCCCAATAAAACCGCCATAAGGAAAACCATCAACCACATATAGTGGAGCAGAACTAGCGTTTACAGAACCAAAACCTCTAATTCTGATAGCGGCATTGCTGCCTGGCTGACCATTACCAGAAGTGGCGGAGATACCCGGAGCAGCACCAGCAAGTGCTTGTGTTAGATTCGTTACCTGCCTGTCCTCAAGGTCTACTGTGGCTTGAGAACCGGTTATCGCTTCTCTCTTTTTTGTACCGTAAGCTACTACAACCACTTCATCCAGGTTTGCATCCACATTATTCAGTGATGTGTTTATCACGGTCTTATTACCAATAGAAATTTCTGTAGGTTTTTGACCTACAAAAGTAAATACGAGCACTTTGCCATTGGCAGGAACTTGTATGCTGTAAAGTCCGGCAGCATTGGTAGATGTACCTACAGTAGTACCTTTTACGAGTACGGATACATTGGCAAGTGCCTGGTCGTTGGCATCCGTAATTTTACCTGTAACCGTTTTTTGTGCCATTGCACTTAGCGCAATACACAAAATACTTATTACAGAAAGTAAGAGTTTTCTCATGTGAATTTAGTTTTTGTATTAAAAAATAAAGTTATTGAACAGCGCTTTCTTAGGGAGGGTAAAAATAAGCCCTAAATAAATACAAAAGTCAATTTTCATAACAATTTGATAACTGAAAAATAGCGTTGAGAACATGTAAATTAGTAACCGGCAGTCGGTCTGCAACAGCAGCCACGTCTACTTCACAGCCTGTTGCTGCATAGCCTTTGCCATAGTAAGTAATAAAGCTGCCCTGCCTTCCGCCTTATCAGATTGTAAGGTATAAAACATTGGTTGGCCGCCTGCATAATACCAGTCTGCAGTTTGCTTTTTACCATCTTCAATCATATACGCTTCTACCTTTATTAAGGCATTATGAACCCTGTAAAAGCTGCTTGAGGGTGTGATTTTTATTTCAGCACCGGTTCTTTTACCTCGTTTACATACTTTATTAGTCCATTACTATCAATGATCATTGCCAGGTATTTAGCCATTTGAAGCCCCAAACCGGGCGCTCTTCCATTGCGGTATCTCATATGGCTTACTTGTAATTCTCCCGGTCGCCTTCATAACACCTTGCGACGGCGTCTCACGAGTTGGGCGCTAATGCCAACGGCTGAAGTGGCGCCCTCTTGAGACATATTACTGTAAAGACTGCATAGGGACACCGTTTATCAAAAAACTATTTCCTGTTATACCCTGCAAATGATAATTTGTGGCTTAAATTATAAGCCATGAAAAAATTATGCTTCGGTATTGTTGCTTCCTTATGTATTTTTTCTGTACAGGCGCAGCAGCCGGTAATAGTATCGCCACAGTGGCTTCATGAACATTTAAACGATCCCGAACTGGTAATTTTATATACAGGCTTTGCAATTAAAAGCGATTTTGACAAGGAGCATATTGAGGGTTCCCGGTTTTTGTGGCCCGATTTGCTGGCACCTGATTCACCTGAAGCAACTATGAATGCCGTGGATAAGAAGGAAGCTACAAAACGCCTGCAGGAACTGGGCATCAACAAAAATTCTACAATTGTTTTATGCCATAAGGGTGACAATATTACCATTACTGCAAGAATGTTTTGCACGCTGGAATATTTTGGCCTGCAGGGTAAAGTATCTTATTTAAATGGCGGCATTGAAGCCTGGAAAAAAGCAGGATACGGGGTTAGTAACAAACCCCCTGTTTATAAAAAAGGAAATTATGTTGCCAGCATTAAACCGGTGCTGGTAAATAAAGATTATGTAGTAAGCGCATTAAATTCCCCATCGCAGGTAGTGGTAGATGCAAGACTGAAACGCTGGTACGATGGCGATGCCACCGGCAACCCAAGAGACGGGCATATTACCGGGGCGTTCAATATCCCCTATCCTGATATGGTTGACTCCGCTAATAACCTGAAACCAACATCAATACTGGAGAAAAACTTTATTGCGGTGGCGCCGGATAAAAACAAGGAAATAGTGTTGTACTGTTTTATTGGCCAAACTGCCTGTGTGGATTATGTTGTTGGCCGTTCGCTGGGTTATACCATGAAAGTGTATGATGGCAGTATGCAGGAATGGAGCCGTGATGAAAAACTGCCAATGGAAAAAACGAAGACGGAAAAATAACCAAAGATTTACATTGATTGATGAAGAGACGGCTTACACCAGCCAGTTGGAGCTGCCTGGCTAAGCCATTTACCTGCGCCAGTTGGAGATGGTACTTTCGCCCTTTTTACCTAAGCTATTTATTGGCGATGGCATTCGATGCTTTCAAATAATCCATCATTATTCTAACGCCGTCCTTGGGTGCTGTTGCTGTTATGCCAAATCTTTTTTCAAACTTACTGCTGTCAAAAATATAATCCATTTCGTTTTGATACATCATTTCAGGAAACTCCTTTAACTCCGGCATAAATATCCCAAGTATATAAAGCATCCATGTAGGAACTTTTTGAATCTTTGGTGCTACATTCAGTTCTTTTGCAATCAACTCCACCCACTGCTTGCCGGTAAGTTTTTCTTTTGTTGTGGGCAGGTGCCATACCTGGTTGTATGCATCCTCTGTGTTACCAAGCAAGGCAGTGGCCTTACCTGCATCGGGTGTAAAAGTGTATGTGTGAATTTTATTCATATCGCCAAAAACCTGCGCTTTCTTTCCTTTCAATAAATTTTTAGCCACTATTTCTACCAGAAAGCTTTTATCGTTACCGGGCCCGTAAAAATCTGCAGCCCTCACTATCATTGCTGTAAGGTTTTTTGCTGCTACTTCCTGCATGATCATTTCATCCACCTGCTTTCTTACTGCTCCTTTTTTACTGGGTGGTTGCCAGGGAGCATCTTCCAGCATATGCGGTATGGCTGACTTTGCATACATATACATATTATCAAAGAAAACGAGTTTTGCCCCATGTGCTCTACAGGCATTTATAACTGCGTTTATAAAAGGCGGCCAGGTTTTTTGCCATACTTTCAGGTTGTAGTTAAAGCCAATGGTAACGTAAACCACTTCGCTGCCGGCAATAGCTTTATCAATCTGGTTTAGTTCATTTACATCTAACGGAAACAGTTCATCCGTTTCATTAACCTTTTTTGGGTTGCGGCTTACCAACCGGATTTTATCCGTGTGTTTTTGTAATTCTTTTGCCAATGGCAGTGCAATAGTACCACCTGCGCCTATTATTGTTTGCATATATTTTGGTTGTCTGATTTTCGAATTAAGGTAGTACCGCCCCTCAGCGTTGGAAATATTTTTTTTGAATGTATAGATTAACGCTGAAAATTGAATGAGAGGAATGCAGTTGAGCCAGTTGGGGAGAATGCAACAACCAATAATTGCAAACCATCCCACCAACTTGCTATCATGTAAACATGAAATAAAAATTATAAAGATAAACCGGGCATACTAAGACCAAATGCAGGCAAAAGGATTCTGCTGAGGATGCCTCCAACAATAATTCCTGTTACAATGAGTATAATAATAGTTACCAGCATGTAAACTATTTTCTTATCATCCGGGGTGCCTTTCATTGGCCCCAGGCCAAGGTACCAGAGGTATATACCATACAGTCCCAATAATCCACCAATTATTCCCAGCATTGGCAATATTGCAAGAAAACTACCAACAAGCGCAGGGGTATAGCTGAAGCCAACCAAGCTGGCACTTTTATTTATATTTTTTTCAGACCCGAACGAAGGCGCAAGCATGTCTACCACATAAGCAGCAATAACTACTGAAATTAATGGAGTAATGAGTGCAGTGAGTGCATAATAAATGCCCCAGTTAATTCCCCTCATTTTAAACATGCCGACATTTATCCCAATAAATCCATACCCGATAAAAGCGCAAATAGCTGCAACAACTGTTAATGGCAATACGTAGGATACGATTACTATCTTCATGTCCAGATTTTCTGCATCTATTTTTTCCCATTCCGATTTTGGGGATAGCATTATATTTTTAACCCTTTCTATAAGATTCATAATCAGTAATGTTTTTAATGTTGAGGTAAAATAGGTAATTAACTTTTAAAAACAAATAGCCAATTTGATGATGGGTGGCTGCGCCGCATAACTGCGCCATGAAATCTCTATCTGCATCTGTTGGCGGCGGAATGAACCGAACGTTTCCTATGCTGAACCGAGACAGAAGGTTTTCTTTGTTGCTTTATTTTTGTACTTTTTTCTCCCTTTAATTTAAATACATTATTGCTTAATAGCTGCACTTACATTTTATTTAATAGCAAATTGAAGTTATTTTTAACCAATGAATATTTCCCTTAAAAATCAAAGGATACTTGTTACGGGGGCTTCCCGGGGAATTGGCAGAGCTATTGCAAAGCAACTGTCTGAATCTGGCGCTGAGGTGATCATTCACTACAATGCTAACAAGGCCGAAGCTGATAAATTGAAAAACGAGCTTCAACAGGTAAGTTTTACAGCCGCATGTGATTTGTCGGATGCTGCTGCAGTGAGCGGCTTTATTCCCCTACTTGTTGATCAATATGGTCCGATATCGGCGCTGGTAAACAATGCGGGCATTTCGCCAAGTGCAGCGGATTCGTTGCCAACAAATGAATGGTTAAAAAACTGGGAAAACACTTTTGCAGTAAACACAAGAGCTGTGGGTATTTTATGCAAAGAGTTTGTAGAGCATGCCAAAACCCAACAGCAAGGTAGAATCGTAAACATATCTTCCCGGGCAGCTTTTCGTGGTGATACAACAGATTACATTGCCTATGCGGCATCCAAAGGAGCGATTGTAAGCCTGACCAGATCTATTGCGAGACATTACGGAAAGCAAGGAATAAAAGCATTTTTGATAGCTCCCGGATTTACGAGGACAGACATGGCAAATGCCATACTGGAGGAATACGGTGAGGACTTTGCTTTGAATGATATTGCGCTAAATGAACTGACCACTCCGGAAGATATTGCGCCCATGGTGACCTTGCTTTGCAGTGGGTTGGCAGATCATGCAACCGGAACGTCGATTGATATGAACGCCGGATCTTACGTTCGGTAAAATCTAAATAGCTGTACGTAAATATATTTGGTTTCTTAAATCCGGTTACAAACCGGCAGAACCTGCAGGCCGGCCAGGCAAGTTGAAGAGGCAACACCGTTCCGGTTTTAATCGTAAGTTTTTCATTCTTTATTTAATGTTTTGGTACAGGAATCCCGCATACTTGCACAAATGTGCAGCCCGGGCTTTTTGTGCTGGCGTATATTTGCCATGCTTTACTGGCTGATCAGGTAGCCGTACATTGTTACACTGGCATCGGTATAGGTGGGTGTAGTGCTTGCAAGAAATGTACGATATACCAGCAATTGCGCTGGTGCGGTAACATACATATCAATAGAAAAATTATCTTGCAGATACCAGTTATTAATAACAGCGGTTCGGTAAACGAGTTGTTTCCAGGTGCACAAGTTTAAGCCATAGGTACTGCTGCCCGTTATGCTCAAACGCAGGGAAAACTCAGGTGCGCCGGAAAATCCTGTACCCTGAACTGTTCCCGAATACTCGCCTTCAAAGTGGTATAGACCCGACTGGTTAATAGAGATACTCGTGGTGCCCGGTGTTATGCCAACATCCGATGGGGATAAATTATAATAGAGGTTGCTTATCAAAACAGGGCTTGACGTTCCATTAAACCGAAGGCCAAACCGGATGTTATCGCCATAGGCACCTGTTTTCCAGGCCGGTGCTCCTGTACCGGTAGATGTTAGCACCTGGCCATTGGCACCCGCCGAACCGTTTACCCGCAAATAACTATTTAAATTGATGTCGCCATTTACATCCAATTTATAGGAAGGATTTTTTATACCGATGCCCACCCGCCCATTGGTACGGATGGTAAATAGTGAATCGTTGGTATTTTGCGCCAAATCAGAAACCGAGGAAAAAAAGAACCCTTGTTCCCTTTTTGCAGTTATTCGAAAATCAGTCCCACTATTAGATGTGGTCCGATTGCTCAGTTCAATCTGGGCAGTATCATTGTAATGGAGAGATCGTATTTTCACTTTTGCAAAAGTGGCTTTTTTAATTTCCAGCAAGGCTGATGGATCTGATACTGCGGAGCCATCTGTATTGATTGCCACCTGGCAAAAGACAAGTCTCGAAACAAAAAATAGGCAGGTAACTGACAGTAAGATTTTCATGTGCATTGTTTTTGTTTTTTTATGAAAAAATGCGAATGAGTCCGCAGCGAAAAAATCCCCTTTAATTCCTGAAATGCCAGATTAACTGCAAAATCATAACGTTGTTTCAGTTCCCCCTTTACTTCCGCAACTGCATACCCGCAGGAAAGCACCGATGAGGGCGAAAAGTTAAAGCAATATAGGAAAATAACTTTCAACATCAAATAGTCAAAATGAAGTAATGCTGCAATAGCGCCAGTTGACCTTTTACTATAGTTCATTTTCTATGAAATGACTACGGCATCACTTCCCGAAGACTCGGGAAAAGTAGTGCATTATTAACCTGCCCGGATTCCCGAAATGCATCGAGTGTATCCGGGACCTGCCTACCGGCAGGTTTGAAAAATAATTCTTGAGGTTTAATGTTGTCTTTACTTTTAATTAGTTGTCCGGTTGGTTTGTGTTTGTGTTTTTTAACTCGCCGATTCAATCGGGGCAGAACTGAAAAGGCAACACTTGTCCCGGTTTCAATCGTAAGCTTCACGTTCTTTATTTAATGTTTTGGGGCGGTATTCCATTTGCTTGGGGGACGCCAAACACTGCCCAGTTGAGGGCGATGTAGAGACATCGGCAGCGAAACCGGAACACCCAACAGCGAAAAAAGAAGATTGATTTTAAGCTTCAATTTTAGTTTAATGGTTGGTGTCCGCACCAACCATTTCATTTCGGTTGGCAACCTGTAAACTTTCTTTTGGACGAGTCACAAGCGAATATTATCTGGTTTTACAGATAGTGCTTTGCGCCAGTTGGGGTGAACACTTGCGCCAGCCGGGGAAAAGAATATTTAAAAGATTATTGGTTTGCATACAAAACCTTGGCCACGGCCAGGCTATTCATCCTCGCACCCGGAGGTTTTCTCTGTGCATCTCTATGGTTCTCTTGTTTTATGCCGTGTAATTTTTTTTCTTACACAGAGAGCCATGGAGGTTTTCTCTGTGCATCTCTGCGGTTCTCTTGCATTACTCTGTGTAATTTTTTTCTTACACAGAGAGGCACGGAGCTAACACGGAGCACCACGGAGGTTTTCTCTGTGCATCTCTGTGTTTCTCTTGCACTACTCTGTGTAATTTCTTTTCTTACACAGAGAGCCACGGAGGTTTTCTCTGTGCATCTCTGCGGTTCTCTTGCATTACGCTGTGTAATTTTTTTCTTACACAGAGAGGCACGGAGCTAACACAGAGCACCAGGGAGAGTCTGGTTTCGGTTGACCTGCCCGAATCGCATCCGGGAATTGAAATACAAATGTTGAAGTATAATTAAGAGGCCGATTTTAACTAGCTGTTCGGATTGTTTCTATGTTTTCGTTTATTAATTCCGGTTGCAACCGTTAGAACCTTGCCTGCCGGTCAGGCAGGTTGAAGAGGCGATACTTGTGCCGGTTTCAATCGGGAAGTGATCCCATAGGCTTTTGTTCTTTATTTAGTTTAATGGTTGGTGTCCGCATAATGAATTAGATATTCCTCCCCAATAAACCATTTTGCCTTATATTTTGAATTATCTTCAAACGACAATAAATCACGCTTGATGAAATTCCTCAAACAGACTTTACTTTTTCTCCTTTTCCTGGTGATGGGAGGTTACCATCTGCTCGCCCAAATCAAACCAATTTTTGAAAACGGTGAAGCCCAAATCGTCCCTGAGCTAAAAGATGCTGCCAACTGGATCCGTACTGATCTGTGGGTGGAAACTGAGTTTGATACCGATGGAGACGGCAAAAAAGACCGGATGCATGTGGATGTTACCCGACCCAAACAGACCGAAACGGAGAAGCTGAAGCTTCCTGTTGTTTATGCCAGTAGCCCATATTATGCAGGTACTGCGGGAAATGCTCCCATCTTTTGGAATGTAAAACATGAATTGGGCGCTGCAGCAATTCCCAGAAATAAAGCAGCCGTCGTACGCACAGGAAAGCGGCCCATCATATCCGATACCGAAATTATGCAATGGGTGCCTCGTGGCTACATCGTGGTGCACTCTTCCTCTCCTGGCACCGGACTTTCGCAGGGCTCTCCCACCGTTGGTGGAGACAATGAATCTTTGGCACCAAAGGCCGTGATTGAATGGCTGACCGGGAAAGACAATGGCTATACCTCGCCGGACGGAAATGAAAAAGTGACCGCATTTTGGTCCACCGGGAAAGTGGGAATGACAGGGACTTCCTACAACGGTACGCTCCCACTGGCGGCGGCAACTACCGGCGTTAAAGGGCTCGAAGCCATTATTCCCATCGCTCCCAATACTTCTTATTATCACTATTACCGATCCAATGGACTCGTTCGATCACCTGGAGGATACCCGGGAGAAGACATCGATGTGTTGTATGATTTCATCCATAGCGGCGATGAATCTAAAAGAGCCTACAACAACAAAACTGTCCGTGATACCGAAATGGCACAAGGCATGGATCGGGCCACCGGTGACTACAATGACTTCTGGGCTGGCCGGGATTACCTCAATGACATGGGCCCCATGAAAGCTGCATTGTTGATGTCGCATGGCTTCAATGACTGGAACGTAATGCCGGAGCACAGCTATCGGATTTACGATGCGGCTCGTGCCAAAGGAATTCCTGCCATAATCTATTACCATCAAAACGGTCATGGCGGGCCACCTCCATTTTCGATGATGAATCGTTGGTTTACCCGCTACTTGCATGGCGTGCAAAACGGCGTGGAAAAAGAACCAAAAGCCTGGATTGTGCGGGAGCAGGACGAGCGCAGCAATCCAACCCCTTATTCAGATTTCCCGAACCCACAAGCTTCCAATGTTAGTTTTTACCTGAAAGGTGGAGCTCCTGCAGCAGGTACTATGGAACTTGAAAAAATGAATACCGGCCAAAAAGAAACCCTGGTAGATAACTATTCCTTTCCAGGATCAGCTTTGGCGCAGGCAGATTACACCGGGCACCGGTTGATCTATCTCAGTCCGGTGCTCAAAGAGCCGGTTCATATTTCAGGAATCCCAAAAATTACGGTGAAGTTGGCATCGAGTACCCCTGCGGCCAACCTTTCGGTTTGGTTGGTTTCCCTGCCCTGGACAGAAGGGAGAAATTCGAAAATCACCGACAATATCATTACCCGAGGTTGGGCAGATCCACAAAACCACGGCTCCATCCGCAAAGGAGAACCGTTAGTGCCTGGTAAGTTTTACGAGGTAAGTTTCCATTTGCAGCCCGACGATCAGATCATTGCAGCCGGCCAGCAAATTGGCTTGATGATATTCTCTTCAGATGCGGAGTTTACGCTATTACCCAAGCCAGGCACGGAGCTGACCATCGATGTGGATGGAACTGTTTTGACCCTTCCGATAGTGGGCGGAAAAGCTGCGCTGGAGAAGGCTGTGAAATAGTACTTGGTGCGGGTGCTCTGGATCAAGGCAGCATTTAGAAAATAACCAGCGTTCTTTATTTAATGTTTTGGGGCGGAAATCCCGCATGCTTGCGGGATGCCAAATACTTGCGCCAGATGAAGGCTTTGGCACCCACTTAATTTTTTGTAATTTCCAAATGAAATCAAAGGATATGAGTAAAGAAGTAAAAACAAAAATCCATCTGCTCTTAGATGGTATAGAAGATGAAGCAATACTAAACCAGGTAATGGAAGAGGTAGCTTTTTACGCTAATAAAAAAGATATAACAGATGATTTAAATACTGACCAGCTCAACGAGTTGGATAAAGCCATGGAAGAAGCCAACAAAAAAGAAACAATTCCCTGGGATGACTTTAAAAAAGAAATGAATGAATGGAGAAAAAAATGGTTATTAGCAAACGCTTCCTCAATAACACTCTCCGGGTTTATCAATATTTGCTAAAAGAATTTTCTAAAAAAACATCAAATAGTTTTCTTAATCGTTTATAAAAACGAATCGAATTTATTGCTGCCAATCCCGAAGTTGGCAAAGCATCAGTTAAACGGCAAAATGTACGCAGCGTTTTATTTACACCGCACAACCAGATCTTTTTTCGTTCTCAAAAAAATACAATTGAAATAATTTGCCTCGGTTTCAATCGTGAAGTGATCCCATAAGCTATTCGTTCTTTATTTAATGTTTTTGTACGGGAATCCCGCATACTTGCGGGACGCCAAACACTTGCGCCAGTTGGGGCCCAACACTTGCGCCAGTTGGGGAATTTATGCAGCGTTGAGAAACAGTATTTCCGATTGCGGAAAACAATGCGGAGAAATACCCTACTGCCTGGGCTATTAAAACAACCATGGGCAAAAAACAATTGCCACGCACGCATCCGGCGAAGCATTGCATTATTTTTTTCTACTCACATGCAACGTAAATAAATAATCGCCGTATAACATATAAACCAGTGCTGAGGATTATCTATTCATTTCAGACAAAATTATTCTTTGCCCGAAATCAATGTAGGGTAGACAGCATTGGGTCAATCAAAAAATTATTCTTTTTTAAACCGGCAACCATTTTCTTGCAATGGAAGCCACAAAATTTCTACACATGAAAAAATTATTTGGCATTTGTCTTTTTTCAGGGTTATTGCTGGCTGCGGTAAGCTGCCAGAAAAATGTTGACGTGAGCAATGAACAGGCATTTCAGATTCAAGATGCCGGGGCGAAAGGCCTTCAGGAATCCAATGTTAGCAGGACCTTTACGGTAACCGTTCAAAATGTCTCAACAGCAGGTTTAATCAACACGCCAAGAGCAGGAGGAGCGGTTCCATTGTCGCCGGGAGCCTGGTCTGTATTTAACGGAAATGATCCCATGTTTACTGAGGGCGAACTGGCAGACCTGGGCACGGAACGCATCGCCGAAGATGGTACAACCGGCACTAAGGATGCAGCAATGGCTGCATTGGCAAGGGTGCGGGCGCACGGCGTTTTTGAAACAGCCGCAGGGCCTTTGTTCCCCGGGCAAAGCGCACAATTTTCTTTTCAGGCAGGTCCCGGCGACAGGCTGCAGTTTGAAACCATGTTTGTACAATCCAATGATTGGTTTTATGGTTTCAGCGGCAAAAAAGGATTGCAACTTTTTAATGGCAAAACCCCGGTTATGGGTGACGTAACAACGGCATTAGCATTATACGACGCAGGTACCGAAGCAGACACGCCTCCAGGTACCGGCCCCGATCAAAAGCCGGTTCAGGTAACAGATAACCAGGGCCCCACCGAAAGTGTTGTGATTACCGAAGCAGGCATGCGTCATCCGTCATATATCATTCCGCCAACAAGTGCAGTGATTAAAGTGACGATTACTGCCCATTAATTGTAGATTGTATCCATCTTCAGCGTTTGCGGGCCTTTCAATACCTGCAAACGCTTTATTATATCAGAAATGTTTTTTGAGTAAAAAAACGGGTTTAAATAAAAATCATTTCTCTTTTTTTTCGCCTTCTACCGGCGCAGATATACAGTATGTCTTTTGTGGTTTGGCGTACCTGCCTGGCCGGTAGGCAGTTCTGTGCCATGATGATTATTTTGTAAAGGGCAGCACTTTGTGTGCGTGAGTTGCTAAGACTTTATGATTATACAGAACTTTACTATTTGGCACAGACTTGCCTTCCGGCAGGCAGGTACCCTGCGCTGCCTTGCTACCCTGCATATCTGCGCCAGGAACGTTGAGGCGCCAGTTGATTATAAGTCTGCGCCAGATGGGGCCAGGAACTTTAAGGCGCCAGATGGTTAGAAGTCTGCACCAGACGGGACACTTGCGACAGTTGGTAGATAATCTATGGCTGCGCCAGTTGAATACATTTGGTGGATTCTATTTCC
>JBBSKH010000073.1:0-18393 GCA_038256495.1 Chitinophagales bacterium | reverse complement strand
TACTTGGTGCCAGTGCATTGGTAGATTGTGAAATGTAGGGTTACTTTCAATTAACTAAACAAAAAAGCCATCGACATATGCCGGTGGCTTTTAATTTTAAATATTCGGTACGATGCCGGGTGCTATTTTATTTTGATGACGGGGCGTAATTTATACCCGTCATTTTCTTTCTTTATGGAAAGTGCGGCATCAAAATCTATTAAAATTGTTTGTAGTGTTGCCTGCTGCTTTTTATTTATTTTGATCTTCAATCCACTTTCGCCACCGCTTGGTATTGTTAGCGGATGAGATATCCCAAAGGTATCAACCACCCTGTTGTTTGAACCCAATACCAGGCGTATCTCTTTTATATATCCTACAGGCACCGGCCCGGTGGCCAATAATGTATCTACGCCGTTTTGAAGACCAAGCAAATTATATACTCCTGCATTAGTATTAAGACTGATCCATCCACCTGTGGACGAGGAATCAAGTTCATCTCTTCCGGTTTTAACGTTAACTTCTTTAATGTCTACAAATACGGAATCAAGATCTATAGGCGCATCAGTAAGACGAACATTTAATATACCTGATTCATCTACCGGATTTTTTACGCAAGCAGTAAGGTACAAAGCAAATAAAGCTGCAATTAAAATAAAACGATTTTTCATGTTGATAGTTTTTCCCCGATCTACGTAAAAACCATGCCACTTTGCCAATACCAGTTAAACTTTAACAAGCAATGTTATTGAAAAACGGGTGATGTTACCCTACTTCTTTAGTGATGTTATAATATAATCGTTCTGAAAGTGAGGTTAACCCTGGGTGTAGCAATCTTTTTGGTGGGTGGTAAACGATGCAGCCAGTTTTGCTGCGTAACACCAGTCATCAGCAGCAGGCTGCCATGTTCCAGCATCACGGAGCGTGTGTCTTTTGATTGCTTGTGCTTGAATGAGAATTTTCTTTCGGCACCAAAACTTACCGAAGCAATGGCACCGTTTTTCTTTAACGCCTTTTCTGCATCGCTATGCCAGGCCATGCCTTCGTTGCCGTTGTGGTATAGGTTTAGCAAACAGGAATTGAAAGTTTCACCTGTCTTGCCTTCAATAATTTTTTTTAAATCCCGCAGCGCAGGTGTCCATGGCAATGCTTTTTTAGTGTTATTAGAATAAGTATAATCAAAAGGCTCATCTGCATACCATGCTACTTTTCGGCTGGTGATGATGCGCTTACCAAAAATAACAGCTTCATCATTTCTCCATTCAATGCCATGCAGCAGTAGGTCATAAAATTCATCTGCTTTGCTTTTTATCATTACCCTGCCATAATAATATACTTCCCCATCAACAGGCAACAGGTTAATTCCGTCAGGGGATTGCTGATTAAACAGGTCCATCATCACTTATTTAAATAGTCCATTCATCATGAACAACGCCAACGAGGTAAGGTTTACCGTTAAAGCGTAAAAAAACAAGTTTCAGGCTTTTCCAATCCATGCCGCTGTATTTTTCCTGGTTACCGGGAAAATAAAGCTCGGTAAATATGCTGTTGGGGTATATTTTATTGATGTTGTTTAAAGAGTTGCCCCTACTTACCTGTCTATTCAGCCCCTTTTCAGGCGCATCTTTGTAATTTTTGTCATAAACAAATTTGTTGAAGTAGTTTACTGGAGTTAGCAGGATCGGGTCTCCGCTACCGTTATAGCTGCCCCATTTCATTTGCTTGTTGGCTTTAATGGCATTTAAAAATGATTCCTGGCTAAAGTGCTGATGGTTGCTGGTATCAACATACCCATAGGGCGAAAATCGCACGCCTTTTTCAGGGTGAAAATAGTCCGCAAGTGCTGCATAGTCCTTTTGATGCATTGCATCCAGCACCCCATTAATCACTTCAGAAAGCGAGGTATCTGTGCGGGCTGCAGCAGTAGATGCCATCATAGCACTATCATCGCTGGAAGCTTCTTTCAAAGCCGTATCTTCCGAAGGAGTCATCGTTTGTCTTTCGTTATTATTTTGCTCATTGCAAGCAATAAGGGTTAGCATAGTAAGCACAGTAAAAAGAAAATTTTTCATTGTTTGTTTTTTGGTGAAGTCGTAAACCTCTATAATATGCTGCCCAACTGATAGTGATGGAAGCCTTTAAAAATACTGATAAAGCACCAAACGCTCAATAATTAAAAGCCGGAAACTTTTCTGTTATAGGCAGCATTGACGAGTGGAGGGAGCATGCCTGTAATGTGGCAACTATTATACCATCAGCAATGCTGCCTCCCCGTTCGCCGATAAATATCTATATTGTAGCTACAAACTTTTTATATGAGAAAATTGCTGTTATGCCTGTTAGTTATCTCGCAAATTTCGTTGCATGCACAAACCCTCCCGTCTATTGCAGATAAAACAAAAGGACTGGCAAAACAGGATGGCTTTATTCCATTTTATTGGGATGAAGCAACTGGCAAGCTATGGCTTGAAATAAACGATACCGGCAAAGAAATTTTGTACGTGATGTCATTGCCTGCAGCCATTGGTTCCAATGATATTGGCCTTGATCGTGGCCTTCTTGGAGGGGAGCGAATCGTAAAATTTAACCGGGTAGGCAGGAAGCTGTTGATGGTTCAGCCTAATTATAATTTCCGGGCCATCACCAATAATAAGGCAGAACAAAAAGCGGTGGAGCAATCCTTTGCCCAAAGTGTTTTATGGGGCTTTGCTGTAGAAGCAGCCAGCGATGGACATGTGTTGGTAGATGCCACCGATTTCCTGTTGCGGGATGGCATGAAAGCCACCAGCCTTCTTAGCAGGCAAAACCAGGGAAATTATAGCGTTGATAAAACTCGCAGTGCCCTTTACCTGCCCATGACAAAAAACTTTCCTGAAAATACAGAACTGGAGGCTACCATCACCTTGATAAATAATGACGGTAAAACTGGTGCCAATATCAATTCAGTAACACCTTCTGCCGAAGCAATAACCGTACGCATGCACCATTCTTTTGTGCAACTGCCTGATGCTGGTTACCAGGTTCGTGCTTTTGACACCCGTAGCGGTTTTTATCCTGTAAGCTTTTTCGATTATAGTACACCGGTAAGTGAACCGATTGAAAAATACCTCACCGTGCGCCACCGGCTTCAGAAAAAAGACCCGGCTGCGGAAAAAAGTGAAGCGGTAGAGCCCATCATTTATTATGTAGATAACGGCATACCAGAGCCGATTCGTTCGGCATTAGTAGAGGGCGCCAGTTGGTGGAACCAGGCTTTTGAAGCAGCAGGATATGTCAATGCCTTCCAGGTAAAAATATTACCCGAAGATGCCGACCCTATGGATGTGCGTTACAATGTTATCAACTGGGTACACCGCAGCACAAGGGGCTGGAGTTATGGCGAATCGGTAACAGACCCACGCACGGGTGAGATCATCAAAGGTCACGTATCATTGGGTTCTCTACGGGTGCGGCAGGATTATTTGATAGCCCAGGGCTTACTGGCACCTTATGAAAATGGCGTACCTGCCGATGATAAAATGCTGCAGATGGCATTGAACCGCTTGAAGCAACTTGCTGCCCATGAAGTGGGGCATACCCTGGGGCTCATGCACAATTATGCGGCAAGTGTAGTAAACCGCAGCAGTGTTATGGATTATCCCCCACCATCCGTCAGGCTCGATAAAGATGGCAATATTGACATCAGCAATGCATATGCTACAGGAATTGGTGAGTGGGACAAGGTTGCCATTAACTGGGGCTATCGTCAGTTTGCCAACGGTGCAAATGAGCGTGCTGCATTAGATAACTTACTTACTGCTGCATTCAAAAACGGTTTTCAATACATATCAGACCGGGATGCCCGTGATGCAGGTGGAATGCACCCAAGGGCACACCTGTGGGATGATGGCAATGATCCGGTGACCGCATTGCAAACAGCCATGAAAGTAAGATCAAAAGCACTGGATAAATTTGGAACAAACAATATTACCAATGGCACGCCCATGGCTGTGCTGGAAGATGTATTGGTGCCGGTATATCTGTATCACCGTTACCAGGTAGAAGCCGTCGCCAAGATCATCGGCGGAATGGATTACACCTACGCATTAAAAGGTGACGGGCAAATGGTAACAAAACCAATACCGCTGCAAATGCAACAACAGGCTTTGCAGGCTTTAATAAACACCATCGATCCATCGACACTGTTACTGCCCCAAAAGATCTTGCAGTTGATACCACCAAGGCCCGCGGGTTATAATTACCACCGGGAACTTTTTAAACGCCGCACCGGGCTTGCACTAGATGCGTTGAGCCCGGCAGAAACAGCAGCGGACATACCGCTCTCCTTCATCTTCAACAGTGCCCGCCTAAACAGGTTGGCTGCGGCAGGAAAAAATGATCTAGGCCTGCACAATGTTTTAGATGCGCTGATGAAAGCTACATGGAAAGCCGAGAGACGCAGCAACACAGAGGCCCTGGTTCAATTACAAACTGAGCAAATGCTGCTGAATTATATGCTTGCAGAAAGTATAGATGAAAAAAACTCTTTTATTACGCAGGCAGTGCTGCAACAAAGTTTGAAGGAGCTGAAAACATTTATCGAATTGAAACAACGAACTAATAGCAATGGGGTTTACAGCGGCCATTTAATATTGGCGCTTCAAAAAATGGAACATCCCGAAAACGCCAAACCTGCACAACACATGGAAGCGCCACCGGGCAGCCCGATTGGATGTGGGGAGTAAAATAAATTATGAATGATCAAAAAATTAGCAGCTTTAACCGGCTGCCTTTTTTATTCTGCACTAATGATCCTTTCCTGGTCGCCTTCTTCTACATCATTACTCTCATACAACACGGCATTGGCAAGTGGCTTTATAGGCTGATCGATATGTTCGCCCCAGACTTTTGTAAATGCCGCTCCATAATAAAAAATAAGAGAAGAATAAAATACGAACAACAACAGCAATACAATTGATGCAGATGTGCCGTAAATAGCACCAATATTGCTACCCGGCAATAATATTTTTAAAACGAAGGAGCCAAAATTAAAAAGCATACTAGTGAGCAGGCCGCCACTTAAAGCTACTCTCCAGTCGGGCCGGCCATCGGGCAAAAAACGGAAAAGAACGCTGAACCATACCCATACACTTACAACTGACAGTACTGTAGAAATGGTATTGTTAAGGAAGAAGGCTCCTCCCGGTATTACGTCGTCCAGGTATTGCCCAAATAATACTTTCATGCTTTCGATGAATAATGACGCAAGAAATAAAATGCCTGTAAACAATATCAGCAACGCAGATTTCAGTCGCACTAACAAATCCATCTTGATTTTTTTTTGTCCCGATTTTCTTATCATCCATACCTGGTTTAAGGAACTTTGAATGACTTTGAACAACGTGGTGGCAACAAACAGTAGAAAGAAAAATCCTGCTATTGCGATCGTTAAGTTACTTGCCAGTCCGCGGAACCCACGCAGCACCTCAATCAACTGCTTTACGCTTTCATCTCCCACTATGCCGCCCAGCTCCGAAAAAAGTTGTTTACTAATTGAGCGCTTGTTGACCACGAGACTCAGCACCTGGATCAGCAACAATAAAATGGGTGGTAATGCGAAAGTGGTAAAAAAAGCGGTAGCACCTGCCAGCCGCATGGGATCATTCTTTACTAATAATTTAAAGGCGTTTACTAACTGTACTCCTATGTTTAGCAATTTCTTCATCTATGCTGTGAAACGGTAATCTTTGATTCTAATATCCTACGGTTGATCGTTTACAGCGCTTAAGTTACGGTAATTCTATTTTATGCAGCGGATAGCTTCCTCCAGGCTGTGGCGTAATAGAAAGGCTGGCAGTACCTATCAGCATTGAAACGAGGGGTATGTGTTAGCGAAAATCGGCTACAGCGCAGTATTGGTATTGCTTATGTGGATGCATGCTCACCCCTATCTTAGTATAGTTTTTTTGCAGACAGGCTTTTCGATGGCCCAGGCTTTCAATTTTATCATCAATCAGCCACTGCATAGCGATATCCTTTCCGGTATCCATACCATACGAACTGCATTCTGCAGCGCCTGCCATGGCAGGGCAACTTACCCTTTCATGGCCAATTGTTCCGGCCTCGCCCTGCTCTTTGGCAAAGCATACTACATTTTCAAAAAGATCATTGTCAAAATAAAGTGGCCCCACAGGTTCCATGCCGTCCAGCATTGCGATCAGGGATTTTTTATAGGAAGAATTCTTTAAGTAATTCCCGAACCTTTTAGTACCATCATAGTCTTCCAGTTCCTTCACTACAAATTCTTTGGGGTACATCCTTGCCAGGTTAATGTAAAGTACTGCTGCTTTCTCTTCAGGAGCCAATTCCTGTATTTGCCTTACAGTATTTGCTTGCATCAACTGATCATTACTCCATTTTTGAGCGGCAGCAGTAAAACCGGCTGCCAGCAGCATCAGTAGAAAAATTATCTTTTTCATCTTGTATAATTTTAGATAAAGCGGAAGACATTACGCTGGAAGTGGTGGGTACATCGTGGTTGTTCAACCGGATTGGGCTGTTAAATTACGCTTTTTTCAACGATATGCAAATCATTTAGTATGGTGTAAAAACTGTGTGGAAACTAAAATAAAAAACTTTGATAAGCAAGTTGCAAAGCTATCAGGCTTCCATGTTAGCTGGAAACCCATCAGTTGATTTTTATTGGGCGGCTTTAATCAGTTTAACTTCTACCCGCCTGTTCTGGCGGTCGGCAGCTGAGTTGGCTCCTGGTACGGCAGGGTCAGTTGATGCAAAAGCCTGTAATTGTACCTGTGCCGGCAATACGCCGTTTACTTTAAGGTAAGCCGCTACTGTTTCGGCCCTGAGGCGGGATAATTTTTCATTGATCTGCCGCGAGCCTGATGGATCTGTATGACCTGTTACAGCTACGGCAAGTTTACTGTCAGCCGAAAGTATTTTTGCAATGTATAATAAGCGGTCGTGATAAATAGGTTGCAAGGTAGCAGTGCCTAATCCAAACAAAACAATTTCCGCTGGCAGGCTTGTATAATCAAATTTGGGTTGCACGGTTAGCACAACCGGTTCCTTTTTTTTTACAATAGTATCAACCCTGGCCAATGAAGTATCGCTTATCCACAGGGTATCTCTAATATAAGTGGTATCTCTTTTATTTTCTACCGGAATATAAGCAGGCACCCTAACACCAGAAGGCTCCCGGTTATCGTAAACCGGAACATAGCTTGTGTTGCTTTGGTAATAACGGCGTGGATCGGCAAGCCGGTTATTCAATCGTTCAATATCCTTGCTCAATGCATCTGCCTGGCTGGCATACTGTTCGTACTGCCGGTTCATATCCTGTTGCTGCGCATCATATTGCTGGCGGCGCTTTCTTTCTTCCGCCTGCAGCCGGGCATCTGCAGCGTCGTTTGCGTTGCGTGCATTGTTCAACCCGTTGTTGGCCTGTTGCTGCGCCCGTTGGTCAACCACTATTACGGTGTCACGAGTCGCAGGCCGTTGATTGAGAACGTTCGCCGTATCGGTAACCGATACCCGCCTATTTGTTGCTATACCTGTATCGCTTAACGCAGGGCGTTGCTTACTTTTATTGGCTGGCATAAAAACGGTGTCACGCTTAGCAGACCTGGCGGAATCTTTTGTTGCCAATTGCTGTATTCGTGCCTTTAATGCAGTGTCCCTCGCTGCGGCTGCATTCATATTACTATCCATTTTAAGCTGCAGTTGTTGCAGAGACCGGATAAGGCTATCCATCTTTTTTCTTTTTTGTTGCAGGCTATCCGCAGTATTGGTGCTGATGCTGTCTAAAACTTTTCTGGAAATACTGTCTGACAAGCGAGATACGGATTCTTTATTTTCCGGCATCGTTTTACTAACCTCATTTTTGAAAATTACTGTATCTGCTTTTCCTTTTTCGTTACCATAATTATAGTTATTGATGATAATGATATTACCCCTTTGCTCATTAGTTTCATAAATATTCCCATCCTTATAATTCATTAGCAAACGCCCGGTATCCCTTATTTTTTTTGCTGGTGCTTTAACCTCACGTTCAGGTGTAGGAGTTAGTGTTGGAGTTGCAACGATTTCTTTCTTTGCAAAAGTTTTTTCAAGCAAACGGTTAGCTTTGTTCGGCTTGCCGTAAGTGATACCAACCTTCAGCCCAAGGTGCACATCTGCAGACCGGAGTTGCTTTCTAAACGCCATAGTTCCTAAATTACTGCTTCCAATAAAAAAAGGCCCTGCACGCAAGGTTAATCCAAGCGCATGATCTTTATTGCCAGAGAATTCATTGCGTTTTGCAATGCTATATGGAACGTAGATCCCGAAATGCCTCCGTTCGTACCGAGGTGTAATAGCAAAGTATCCATAATTATTAAACCTTGTTCCGGTAGTATTCCCAAGCTTCAATGGCTGATAGCTCATGATGTTAAGAAATAGTCCTTTCACAAAACGAATGTCTGCCTGCACACTTAAGGCGGTGGGTAAATAAACCGTATAATTGCGGGGATCATTGGCATTGGCCGTTACCCGATTTGCCAATGCGGTATCAAATTCGCTAAGGGATCCATAGTTGGAATTTTTCAGATCCCAGTTATTAATATTGGCAGAAAATGAGTTTACATTAGCTGGCTTATTAAAAGTAAATCGGCCGGCATCAAGGATGGAAACACCCAGTTTAAAAATATACTTGTTTACATCTCTCCTGTCGGCCGTATACGAACGCTCGTCATCATTGCGGATGTATTTAAAGTTGTCAAGGTTACCACGGTACTCGTACACCAGTCCTGCATCAAAGCCGAAAGCCTCTGCATCGGGTTTGAATTTTTTATCGAGTATTATATCATAATCTGCATTCTTATTATGGTTGTAATTGAATGAACTGGTGTTGAAATTAAAGGTACTATCTGTGTTCACTTGCAACCTGAGATCGGGGCTTGAAAAATTTACCGATGCCACACCTGCCAGGTACTTTGCCGTGAAGGCGGCTTTTACAAAATGTTTGTCTGAATTATACAGCACACGTCCGTAGGTTAACCCGGCCGATGCCCAGTTCAACGCATTTACCGAAATACCTGATGCATCAATGCTAGTGTTGTTCAAAGGCGGAAAGTAAAAATCATTGTAAGCCATTTTTGCAAAGTCTGCACTTATGCCTCGCCCCTGTATAACTGATCTCAATTGCATATTAATAGCTATAGCTGATTTTTTACCAGTGGTAGCCATGAAACTCAATGGCAGTTGTATCCTGTTTCCTATATTAAAAAACACTTTTTCTCCGGGCGCAAGGTTAGATTCAGACAAATAGCGTTGTTTAAAACTATTGTAATTCTCATAATTGTTCTTGTTGAATTTGAGGATAGCTTCCCTGTCAACCAGCAAGTAATTATTGCTGTAATTAATACCTGTTGAAAAAATATTGATATCAAACTTATGCCGGCTGTCTACAATACTTGCAGGCTGTAAGGATAGCCCGGTAACTCCGGCATAATTGCCTGTACTGATGCCAAGAAAATCCTGGCTATGGGCTTGCCCTGCAATTATTATTAATATTAACAGCGTCGAAATTTTATGCTTAATCATAACCATGAATTCGAATTTAAATGAAGATAAAAATGAAGCGAAGCTGAGCAGATAGCGGCTCAGCAATTAATGTAACACTATGAAAGGTAGCAAGCACTATGCCAATAATATAACTATTTTATTTGATAATGCCATATCGCAATTTGATAACCAGGACTTTAGAAGTAATTGTTGGTTCCGCAGGCTTTTTAAATATTGGTAACTTTAAATGATGGAGATCGGTTTTGTTCTAATGCTGTTGTTGGCTGCCATGGTGCTGTTTTCGCTGGATGTGAATTACGCAACCGATGAGTAATGCGGCCGCAGCCCTGGTGGTATTGCCGGTAGCCATAGAAACGGCCGCACTGTTAGATCTGCCTGCCCGTACATTTTGCAGTGCCATCATTACTTCAGCATCTATTTCTATGATTGCACCCTCTGAACCCTGTTCCCTGTTGCTGTATAACGCCGGTAAATACAATATCATTGATTACTTAATAACAGGTGGCATTCTTACAATACTGGCGCTACTCATCATCCTGTTCATAATACCGGTTTTCTGGCCCTTCTGAGTGCAGGAAATAATGAAGGAGAAATAAATGGGTGGAATCAGGGCCCAATGATAAAGGTATCAATCCGCTTTTCAAGCAGGTAATTATACATACGTTGGTACAACCATACCACAGCAGGCAGAAAAAAAGGATAAAGCGACAAAGTGGTGCCGGGACCATAAAGGTTCGAAAGCAGGAAACTTAAAAAAAAAGTTACGATTACCACAAGTACCCAGTTGATACCAATACCCATATCCAGCGTTTTTTTCAGGTTGTTTGTAATGTATTGGTAATTGCCTGTGTTGGGATCTATATAAGCCACCATCCTGTTGTTTATCAAGATCAGTTTTACCCGCTGACCAGGATATAATGCCAGATCAATATTGTTCAATGTCATCGGGTAGTCGGTTCCGTTACTGTCAAGTTTAAATACCACATCCTGCATCATTCCGCTGAAAAAGAAATGTAAGAGGTAAATACCTGCACCGCGGTTATACTTGTTGGTATGCGTAACAGTCGCATCAAAGTATTCAGGTTGTAGTTCATCCGCAGCGGGCACCAGTAAACTGTTCATAATAATTTCATTGGGTGATAATTAAAAGTACTATTATTTGTCTCAATAAAAGCTAAAGTTACTCTTATGCCTTCTTGTGTTGCGTTATCCACCAGGTGTTACCAAAAGGATCTTTAACACCGCCGCTGCGGCCATAATCCTTATCAGCTATTTCCATTACACTAATTGCACCTTCATCTAATGCTTTCTGGTATATTTCGTCAACATTATCAACATAAATAAAAAGGTTGGCCGTTTGGGGTTGCCAATCCTTGTTGGCATCTGCCAGCATGATCACACTGCCGCTAATACTTAGCTCCGCATGCATCACTTTATTGTCCTCGTGCATATGCGGCGGACCAAATGGTTGAATGGCATTGAAAACTTTTGTGGTAAACTCAATAAAATTCATTGCATCCTTTAAGATAAGGTATGGCATTACTGCGGGATGTCCTTCGGGCAGACTCATAATTAAGGTTTTAAAAGCAATAAAATTGATTACCTGATACTTCGTATTTACGCACTTGTGCAGAGCGCCTTTCCATAAAGTTGCAATATTATTTGTAAAAAAGCGAAGTGTTGCCAGCCCGGCATTAATTTAAACCAAGGTATAAAAAAAGCCACCCCCTGCTGGAGATGACTGCTATTTGTGCAAACTCAAATATTTATTCCGGCGATAAATATTGGGCATAAGCGTACCCTTCTTCACCGTCCTTCGTTCTAATCTTCCACCAACTGTCATTTGTTTTTTCTACCAGCGTCACTATTTCATGGTGTGCGGCTTTACCAACAATATCTCCCTCTGTTGTGGGTGTACTGCGGATGTTCAGGTTGCTGGAATCCGTGGTAACCTTCAGCGATGCGCCTGCATCCGCTTTCACATCTATATTCATCATCAGGTCGCCGCTTTTCATATCGGGGTCTATTGAATTATAAAGCGACCATAATGTATCATAGTCGGCAGTAGATGCTGCAGTACCACTTACATGTAGCGTACCATCCTGCTCTGCTACAGCTAAATTTGCCAGCTCCATTTCACGGGCTTTTTGCAGCAATGCTGCGTACTTATCTTGTAATGCCATTTTTTAAAAATTTGAATGATGATAAAATAATTATTCGTTATCAGTAAGGTTGCTTACATCTGACTTTACTTTTGCAGAAGCAAGCATCTGCATAATCTTCATACGGTTGGCCTTGGTAACTGAACCGCTGATGATGGCTTTATCATCGCTGAATGTAACCGTTACACCCGGAATGTCTTTTAATCCGTCTTTTACCTGTTGTTGTGTGGCATCATCTAATACTGTAGTAACAGATGCAGGTGCTGGTGGTGGCGGTGGAATACTAATGCTGTTAATTACCTCCTTAACGCCTTTTACAGCTTTTACTTCAGTTTCAGCTTGCATCTTTTCGGCATCTTCCATAGTGGTACCAGCAAGTGTAACTACGCCGTCTTTCACATCAGCAGTAACAGCACTCATTGCAGGATTTGCCTGCAGCACTTTATCAACTGATGCTTTAATGTCTGCGTCTTTGGGCTTGCAACTTACAAACCCAACCGTGGCCATAACTATTATAGCCAAAAATAATTTTGAAATTTTCATGTGATGTTTTTTTATTTTAAACGATAATTATTCATGACAAAGTAAACATTTTATACCATTTAATGCTGGTATATTTCTTCCTTGAACAATAACCGTGTGGCACTGCATCAAACTTTCCTTAATGCAAACCTACCATTCTAAATCTTTTTATATCTAACTAACTTTATCTATCATTGTAAGCTGCCGGCAATTGCCGCAACTTTGTCGCCTGTTCATAAGCGTAGCCCACTTTTAATAGACTCAATTCCTGGTAAGGCCTGGCAATAAAAGTGATACCTGCGGGTTCACCCGAAGCCCGGTATCCCATGGGAACGGTGAGGCATGGGAAATTAGCTGCAGCAGCGTAGCCTGCATGTCGGTTGTTGATGGATAAGATCATGTTCAAATTGTATTGTTGCATGGGCTGTTCAAAATAGCCTGCCCCTGTAATACGTACTCCATTAACCAGGTCCTTTAACTCCTCATCATTAATTTTTTCTTTTTCAACCGCATAAAAAAGGCCTTGGCCGTAAGGAATACTTAGCATACTGTCTTTCTTATTAAAAGCGATAACATCGGCTACATTGCTAACCGGCAATTCTTTAGTGGCATGCTGTTGCAGGTAAATCGGTAAACCGGCTTTCATGTCGGCAGCAAGTATCCTGCCGAAGCCATTAAGTGCTGTTTGTGGCGGGTCAAACTCTACGGCAACGGCGCCAAGCGAAACGAGGGTTTGTACCGCTACCTTATACAGGGAATCTGTGAGCAATGAACGCATAACGCCGAAGCGCATGGCTTGCACAGTTGCACGCTTTATCCCGTTAATATAATCAGTCATTGGTTGTTTGCTGCTTGCTGCATCTTCGGCATCCGTGCCCATCATGGCGTCCAGCAGAATTGCATTGTCGGTTAAATTCCGGGTCATTGGGCCAGGCGTATCAAAAGTGCCAGACAAGGGAACAATGCCGTTGCGGCTAAGCAGTCCCGTGGTGGGCTTTAGTCCTATCACCGAATTTGCACTAGCTGGCGATAAAATTGAGCCGGATGTTTCTGTACCTACGGCAGCAACAGCGTAGTTAGCCGCCATAGATGCACCACTGCCGGAACTTGACCCGCCGGTATCAAATATTTTCGCACCATAGGGATTCAGGGTTTGGCCACCCATGGCACTGTAGCCATTTGGGCAATCGAGGCAAAGGTAATTGGCCCATTCACTAAGGTTGGCCTTACCGAGTATTATTCCCCCCACAGCTTTTATACGTTGAGTGATAAAGGCATCGGGTGCGTTGTTGGCTAAAAGCGCATGTGCTCCTGCGGTAGTGGGCATGCCTTCGGTTCCGATGTTGTCTTTGAGCAAAACGGGCATGCCAAACAATGGATGATCTTTTGCTGACCTGTTGCGATCCCGCAGCCTTGCCTGCTTTACTGCATCAGGATTTATGGCGATGATACTGTTCAATGCCTTTAACGAATCGTTTTCGTACAGAACGATTCTGTATAAATACCATTGCGTAAGTTTTTCATAGCTAAGTTTACCGGTCTTTATGCTGGCCTGTATTGAAGGAATATCCTGCTCCAGAATTAAAGGGGTAAGCCGGGTATAGTCTGAAGCTGAAAAATTGTTTAACTGCCCCGCTATATTTTTCCAAATGTTGTTTTTGTCATTAAGTTTACTTTGAACCCGCTTGTACCGCAAGCGCCTGTTTTCGTTATCGGCATTTTTGGCAATAATGGCAGTTTCATCATAAGGTACCCATGCAGGAATAGTTGTTTGCTTACTGCTGCTGCAGGATGCTATGCAACATAAAAGCAGGTAGACAATATTTTTTTTCATAATAGCACTTTTGTGCCTTAAATGTACGGAAGAAGCTGCAATCCTTTGGAGATTCTGCAGGAAGCATGTGCGAAAGTTTTTCTTTACCTTAATTTACATGCAAATTGCTCAGTTAATAAAGTTCTTATTTCTATACAAAATTTTCACTTAAAAAATAGATGGCTTTAGTTATCATTTCAGTCCCGATGAACAAATGAAACAAGCATATTTTTTCACTTCCCAAAAATTTATTTGTAATTTAAATGCAGCCTTGATCACCACTATACCAATTTATTAATTTAGATAAAACGCATTTGAAACAGCTGGCTGCCTTCAACATACAACAGAAAATAATTATGGCATCTGTGCAACTAATGCATGGCGACCTGTCGGCTACTCCTCCGAAACATTCAACAGACATATTGCTGATGAGTGCTTTCGCCGGCGATTATACGGCGCTGCCAGGCAGCCTGGTACTGGCACTGAAAAAAAAGGGTTGAGCATGGCGGCATTGGCAAAGAACAAGGACGTTAACCTGCTAGCGAATCTTCATTGCTGGCTGAGCAAGCCGCTTACAGCGGAACAGTAACTCCGCACAGGTACGATTACTTTTAAGCTATGCGCATGTGCATGCAAAGGAGATTGCAAGGTTTGTGAAGGCACTTAAAAAACAGCACAACAACCTGCATATATTTTGCAATAAAGATAGCATACCGGTGGGTGGACAATTCTGCTGGGAAAAAAACTAAAAAAATGGCCTGCATTTGCAGACCATTTTAAAAAGAATTTAGAAGACATACTTACTGCCCTACCAGAAATACGGCATTGCACAACATCAGCTTTCCGTTTTCCCAAAAATTGCGGAACATAACATTATCTGTTAAATAAGTTACGGTACCATTTCCCAGGTCCTGCACACCAAAGAGTAAACCGTCCTTCAATTTGGGGTTTAGTTTATAACCAACAAAGCCTGCCAACTGGTTTTCTTTTTTTATGGTGCCCACATTCCAGCCCCCTTCTTTTATAAATTCATACACGGCATCATCCATTTTTAAAGTGTAATAATATTTGGGGTAACCAAACATCAGTGGATGGGTATTATCTACTTCTACTTTAAAAATGGAACCAGGTGTTGTGCCGGCTATACTCACTCTTTCCCTATCTACGTAATTCATGAGGGCCGCATAAGGATCTTTGTTTTTATTTGAATCTCCGTGAGCAGTATTCTTAGGTTTTAAAGTGCTCCAGTCCTGCTTAGATAATTGTGCTACGGCGCTTTCCAATGCCACTACACGTCCACCATTTTTTATCCATTGCTCAAATTGCTGGGCGTTGTCTTTATCATTCAAAAAGCGGTACCTGCCATCGGGCATAATAAGTACATCAATATTATTCCAATTAATGCGGCCAAAATCAAGCGCATTTATTAAAGTGATTTTATATTTTAATTCCTTTTCAAAAAAATGCCAAATCTGATGCTATAAATAGCAGCAGCCTTGATTTTCTCATAAATAAGTTTTAAGTTAAAAAAGTAGTAATTTATTAAGCGGGCGCCTAATGAATGTGATATAAAGACAAAGGATATTACTAATTCGTTGCATTTAATTTTTTAATAATAATATATCCCAGATAAAGATGCTTTACTGGTAAAAAAAGGATGTTGTAGAGAGCAACCAGTAGGAAATGTGGAATGACTTCATAAATGCTTCCTTTTATCGGCGGTCCACAGCTAACCGGCTTTCATCACATAACAACACCTGGCCACCTGGCTTTAATCTATTGTATTACCAGGCTTTTAATTATGATATAGTGGTGGTGAATGTACATGAATACAGATATCGGTAATAATTATTCAAAACCTTTTAAGAAGTTCCTACAGTATTTTTTATTTTATCTAAAAGATTAAAGCAAGAATAATTGCTGTTTGCTTCCAGGTAAATAATCTGACCAGTTTCTACAAACTGCAATTGTTTGGTGGCATACCAGTGCCTTTTCAGAAGTTCTTAAAATTAAAGGGAGGGGCTGCTTTATTTTGTAATAGTATTTGTGGGCAAAGATGAGGCAGCGCTCTTTTACCACCCTGCATATCTGCGTCAGTTGGGGTGTCTCTGGGTATCTTGGCACCATTTATGACCTATTACTACAGCTATTTAGATGGTAACCCTGCGATATAGCTTTCCATTGCCTTTACGCATAAAAATAGGTTGACATTACCGGCTTTTATTACGTACTGGTTTCATTCATGTAACATTAAAATATTTAAAATGAAAAAATTAATTTTACCCTTAATCATGGTTGTTGCTTTATTATCTGCAACAACTTCTTATGCACAGAAGTATAAAGTTGCATCCGATACTATTAAACTAAACGCTGAAATATTGGATGTGACCAATGATATATCCGACCTTACCGCTAAACTTACAGAAGCACAAAATGATTTGCCCGGCATTAAGGCAAAGGCAAGTTCTGCGGAAGCTACTGCACAAAATTCTGCTGAACACAGCAGCGACCGTGCAGACCAGATGGCCAATGATGGTTCAATTAAGGATGCAAAAAAAGCTAAAAGAAGTGCTAAAGCTGCTTTAAGAAAAGCCAAAAAATCCAGGGCAGCAGATAATGAAGTTGCAAAACAAGAAAAAAAGATAGCTAGCCTAAGTGCTGATCTATATAAGAAACAGAATCGCCTGCAAGCATTGTACGGCATGCGTACAGCAATTTTTAATAAATTGGGTACTCAGCCTGTAAACTAAGGCATTTGTGTGCACTAAAATTGAAGCTCTTTATTGAGCTTTTTTTATGTCAAATATTTTGCAAAAAAATTCAGGCTGGGCTGCCATGCAAGTTTTGCGGTAGTTTCATTGTATAGGGCAGCAGAAGTATTATTATGAAATGTATGGTTTGTACCTACATGCATAGAAAGCTCATGGATAATATTGAAATTCCTTTGGCTTCATTGTTTTATCATCAGCCTGCAGGACCAGGGTGCCTCCCAATCATTTATCAGAGCATTTGCCGAAATACCAGTATTTTTTATCCAAGAAAAAGTAGATCTAACACCCAATGCAAATTTATCGGATAAGAAGTAGCCTACGTTTGGAGCAATTTGTAAATCTGTCGTTTTATATTCGGTACTTACAGTAGTAGCATCAAATTTGTCTTTATAAGCTTTAAAACTAGCATTACCACCTACTAACCAGTCAGCTTTTGTTAACTGGCCATAAGTTGTTACAGAAATAACGAACGCTAAAAAAATAGAGTTGCTTTCATAATAAAATTTTTAGTTGAATTTAAATTTTGATAAAGTTTTAGAAACGGCGGACTGTGTTCTCTGATTATAAGGTTATTAAATTTTTTCATAAATATTGCTTATCCCTTTTATCACCCTCGAATTTTAGGGTGTGTCCAAAAGGGTTGCTTACAACGTTGGAGTATTGCTGCAGGTGGGTGATTTTATAATGTCCTGCCCGGTACTGAAGCTTGGTTTTGTTTATGAATTTGAAGATAAGAACTTTTGCTTGGCTTTATTCGTCGAGCCGAAACTACTGCTGATAGCGATTTGCAGCCGATTGCTCATTCGTCCGGCCCCACTTGCAGCAATACTTTTGTTAGCGGTTGTTGTTTTTCGTCCATCGGAAGTTTTTTTTTTTGAAAGCCAATTGAGATACCAAAAAGTAAGTAGCGGTAAAGCAAATACTTGAAAGAGAAAAACCAACCATGATAATAAGCCTTGTAATTGATTTCCATTTGTCCTTACAAAAACTGCTTGCCCGAAATTTCCATTAGAAAAGACAACAGTACAAAACATATTCCACCCAAAATGCAGGCCGATTGGTAAATAAATAGAGCCTGTTTTAGCAAATGCGAAAGCCCACGAAAGCCCGACAATCGCAGTCATTAGAAAAGTAATACCCATCATAAATGGATTTCCAAATACGTTGAAAGTGAACCAATGATAGATACCAAAGCAAACTGCTGACAGAATACATGCTTTTGTAATACCTATCTTTTTTATTGCAATGTAAAGCAAAGCACCTCTGAAAATTAATTCCTCATATAAAACAGATATAAATGTCCATCTTGAACTTTCCAATATTGTTTTTCCCGTCACTTGCTTATTTAATACCCAGCTATTATTAATAAATGCTGTTGTCATTATTTGATATAAAGTACAACAAGAAGCTGCAATTAAAAGTCCGACGCCCAAATTAGTCACTCTGCTTTTTGTTGGTCTAAACCCTAAAACAGAAAGATGCTTTTTGCAAATAAACCAAAGTAACAGCCATGAAATGATTAGTTCAACTATAATTCCAGCCATTGTGTCAAGATTAGTTTTTTAATGATGTGGAGTGTCGCTCT
>JBBSKH010000072.1:0-18578 GCA_038256495.1 Chitinophagales bacterium | reverse complement strand
TGGCCTCCATTTTATTTCCCCCGGTGATGATCATGCCTGTATCTTCCCCCAGGCCCACGCCTATTGATGAAGGATTGGCAGCTACGGCCTGTGCAAGGCGACCGAAGCGTCCCCTTTTTTCAAAATGGGAATCAAAGATCACATCATCCATAAAACCCAGGCCTGATGTCATTTTCACTTCTCCTTTCAGGTGGGCCCTTGTTGCATTGCCTTCATATATCATGGTAGAGCTCATGGCCATGGCTCCCGCCGAAGTACCAGCAATAACAAAGTTGCTGTCGTTGGCCAGCCTATCCAATAAGGTGCTTAAAAAAGCAGTTCCCCCAAAAATGCTGGACAATCGTAGCTGGTTACCACCGCTGAACAAAACGGCATCGCATTCTTTAATGCGTTGCAGGTAGTCTTCGTTCACTACATCTACCCTGTTGCGGATATGCATTACGCCCACATTGGTACAGCCAATTTTGCCAAAAGCATCCATATAGTTATCGCCCACTTCGTAAGGAATCATGCTTGCCGTGGTAACTACTTCAATACGTGCCATTGCGCCACCTGCTTCCTGCACGATGCGCCTTAAAATTCCCAGCTCAAAAAAATTCAGATTATTTCTATGTATCTCACCTTTCTCCAGGTCTGTGCCCTTGTCTTCCGCTCCGCCAATGGCAATAAGTTTTCCTTTTGCAAACTGCATTTATACCTTTTTGTGGTCTTTACAAAAATACGGGAAATCACTCTGGATGTGCCGTAGCATTTTATCAACCCAATGTGCATTAAATAAACTAAATACCATGCGATCAATCAGCAACTGCTATTTTTTAAATAATGAATTGATATCAGCAGCTACCCCAAATGCCAGCCAGGCTACCCGATAATCATATTTAACGGATGTATTATCGGTATATTGTTTAGAAGTAAAACGAGTATTTAAACCAGTAACGCCATGCTGCAGGTGAAACTGAATTGGAAGACTTCTAAAAACAAAGCGATGCTGTACTACGAAATCGGTAAAAAAACTGTTTTTCTGATCAATATTTCCCAACACCTGGGTTCCAATGTCTGGAAAATCTGTTCGAATGTTTTTATAATTTACTAATAAAAATTTTAGCGTAAGTGTTGCCGAATAAACCTTTTTTGCTTTGGCAGTAATTTCAGGCTGTAAAAAAAAGGTATTGAAATCTACTGCATAATTGTTAACTGCCGGGCTATTTCCATTATCTACTCTTTTAAAATAGGAGTACCCGGTGCCATAACCCGCATACAGTTGGAAAGCGGAACTGGCCTTGTTCTTAGAAAAATTATAACAGCCTATACTAACTCCGGCACCTTTCTTACGATATACAATTTGTTCATAAACTCGGTTGTTATTTACATTTAACACCGATTGATTTCTTTCCCACTTTTGATAGGCATCTGCCCTTATCGCCAATCTTTTTGTTATGGCAGCAGCTGCCTGCACATCAATACCTCTTGAAACATCTTTCTCCAAATCGCCAGGAATAAGCTCTCCTGCTGAGGCGAAATTTGCGGCAACCTTTACATCAGCTTTTTCTTCAATATGCAGCAAATTTGCCGAAGCCGGCGTATATACATACCGGGGAATATTGCAGGAAAAGAGTATAAAGACTGAACAAAATATTACAGTAAAATATTTCATTGATAATATGTTTAGGTTAAAAATGTAACTACGGGAAAACCTTACGGAATTAACCGAAAGGCAATAACTGTAATGGACTTTCCGGCATCAGCATATAACTTATAAAGCCGGGTTATTAAAAATAAATGGAATTAAATGTTTGGAAAATTCAGGCTGTACATTCAGGTGGAAGCCCAGTAATACTGAAGATTGTATTGCGAATGCCATGGCTGATGTCGGCACAAGATCTTCCTCCTTTAATTTGGCGAGGTTTAGTCATGGTTTCTAAATTAATTGCTAAGCTAGGTTTTTTTTATTTGCATAATAAATCACGCCGATTAAGCAGTTTCATTTGCGCAACGTTTATTTTTTGCGATAATGCTCTTTTAATAATCAGCGGCAAGCTGTAGATGGATTATTTTTGCAAACCAGATTGATTTAACTAATTTCCTTTTTTATCCAGGCACTTGAACCACTACAAACAAACCAAATTGTGGCAGAAGAAATCCCGGATGTATTTGCTCCTTTAAAAATTAATTGAATGAAAATAGTAGAACTAAAAGTATTAAGAGGCCCCAACTACTGGAGTGTGCGGCGTACCAAATTGATACAGATGAAGCTGGACCTTGAGGAGATGGAACAACGGCCCACCAACGCTATCCCGGGGTTCAAGGAAAGGCTCGAAAAAATGTTTCCTACCATGTACGAACATCGTTGCAGCGTAGGAACACCGGGTGGATTTTTTGAAAGGGTAACAGAAGGCACGTGGATGGGCCACGTTATTGAACACATTGCGCTGGAAATGCAAACCCTGGCTGGTATGGATACCGGCTTTGGCAGAACAAGAGGTACAGGGGAAGATGGGGTGTATTATGTATGCATCAGTTATATGGAAGAAGATGCGGGTGTGTATGCCGCAAAAGCTTCCGTGAGGGTGGCGCAGGCCCTTACTGATGATCTGCCTTACGACCTGGAAGCAGATATCATGCGCCTTAGGGAGATAAGGGAAGATACCCGGCTTGGCCCCAGCACCGGTTGCATTGTGGAAGAAGCAGCCAAGCGTGGCATTCCCTATATCCGTTTGAACAAACACTCATTGGTGCAACTTGGCTATGGCATACACCAGAAAAGAATAAGGGCAACCATCGCCAGTACCACCGGCAACATTGCAGTAGACATTGCCTGCGATAAAGAAGAAACCAAGCTGTTGCTGGAAGCGGCAGAAATACCCGTTCCAAACGGCACCGTTATCCGTACAGAAGAAGGTTTGAAAGATGCGGTTGAAAAATTTGGTTACCCGCTGGTAATAAAACCAATTGACGGCAACCATGGCAAGGGCAACACTACCAACATCACCACCTGGGAGCAGGCACTAACTGCTTTTGAAGCAGCCAAATTATATGGCCGTAATCTGATCATCGAAAAATTTATTACCGGCGTAGATTTCCGGGTATTGGTGATCAACTATAAATTTATTTGTGCCGCTTTGCGAACACCTGCCTCTGTTACCGGCGATGGCAACAGTACCATTCAGCAATTGATAGATATTGTGAACAGCGATCCCCGCCGGGGCTATGGTCACGAAAAAGTACTTACCCAAATTACCGTTGACCAGTTTACCCAAAAGATGCTGGATGAAAACGGCTATGATATTAATTCTGTTCCGCCTGCCGGCGAACTGGTGATACTTAAACCTACCGCAAATCTTTCTACCGGTGGTACTTCAACAGATGTCACCGAAGAAGTGCATCCCGCCAACATTTTTATGTGTGAGCGAATAGCACGCATCATTGGCCTCGATATTTGCGGAATAGATATTATGGCCAACGACCTGCGCACGCCCGTAACAGAAAATGGTGGTTGCATACTGGAAGTGAATGCAGCACCCGGTTTCAGGATGCACATTGAACCTACTGTGGGTTTGCCCAGGAACGTGGCAGAGCCGGTGGTAGACATGTTGTTTCCTAAAGGAACAGCAGGACGTATTCCCATTATTGCCGTAACGGGCACCAATGGCAAAACCACCACCACCCGTATTACCGCCCATATTGCCAAGAGTGCCAATAAAAAAGTAGGCTATACCACCAGCGATGGTGTATACATTCAAAACCAATTAATGATGAAGGGTGATTGCACCGGTCCCATCAGTTCGCAATTTGTATTAAAGGATCCCACGGTTGATTTCGCTGTGCTGGAATGCGCCAGGGGGGGCATTTTAAAAAATGGCCTCGCTTTTCAAAACTGTGATGTAGCTATTGTAACCAATGTGGCAGCAGATCATATGGGCCTCGGCGGCATTAATACCATTGAGCAAATGGCCAAACTAAAAGCCGTGGTGCCGGAAAGCGTTTTCCCGCATGGATATGCAGTTTTAAATGCCGATGATGACCTTGTTTTTGCTATGGCAAAAGACCTGCGTTGCAACGTAGCATTATTCAGCATGGATGAAAATAATCCACGCATTAAAGCCCATTGCAAAGAAGGCGGGCTTGCTACCGTTTTTGAAAATGGTTATATCAGCATACTGAAAGGAACCTGGAAGATAAGGGTGATCAATGTAAAAGATGTGCCGATAACCTATGAAGGCAAGGCCATACACAATATTTCCAACTGCCTTCCGGCGGTGATGGCTTCCTACCTTTACCGGGATATTTCTATTGAAGATATCCGCTCGGCATTGATCTCTTTTGTGCCATCTTCTACCCTAACACCGGGCAGGCTCAATTTCTTTCATTTTAAAAACTTTAGCCTGCTGGCAGATTTTGCACATAACCCACATGGTTTAAAATTGCTATGTGACTTTGTGAGTAAACTGGAGTATACCAGGAACATCGGTCTGATAAGTGGTACCGGCGACCGGCGGGATGAAGACATCCGGGAGATTGGCGCTATTGCAGCACAGTATTTTGACGAGATCATCATAAGGAGCGATAAAAACCTACGTGGGCGCAGTTCAGAGGAAATTACAGGCCTCTTAATAGAAGGTATAGAATCGCACAACAAAGCCATCCCGATGCTGGTGTTGCCTACTGAAGCAGCAGCCCTTGAGCACATTTATGCCAATCATCACCCGGGGGCATTGTATACTATTATGTGCGATGAAGTAAGGTCATCGCTGGTGAAAATAAAAGAGCTGAAAGACCGGGAAGACCTGGAAAAAACTTCCTGAAGAAAGAATTAGGTAAAAAAGTTTTGGAACATTTTTTTACATCCCCTATTTTTGCACTCCCAAAGAAATTTGGGTGAAAGAGATTGGGTTATGGTGTAAAGGTAGCACAACAGATTTTGATTCTGTTTGTCTAGGTTCGAATCCTAGTAACCCAACAGGAAAAGGACAAATTGGTTTAAGTACCGGTTTGTCCTTTTTTGTTGCAATAAAAATATTTGGAGACATTATAAACCGCTTGCCGGAAAATTTAAATTAGAGCAGCATAATTTACCCTGAAATAACTTTACCGAAAGATGGCAATAGTTTTATTTCGCTTCTGTGTAGTTGAAAAAGTTGAAACTGGTAGGCTTCATTCTATAGTTTTAAATATGGCAGAAGATGATTAGCCAATATGAAAGAGTGAACGTCCTACATCCACTTCTCATTCTTACTCTCCACCAAATAAAGCACAGTATTCATCAACGAATGTGCATTTGTCAGGGTTATGTAAGGCAGCGTAACTGAACCGCCTGCTGTTGTAAAATGTATGCTCGCTAATTGTTGCGAACGCTGGTAAGGACTCTGTGTAAAGTTTACTTGTTGTATCTTTTTCCAAACAAGCAATTGGTAACGCCTGCCCCAAAGCCCGCTATACAATTGAATGCCTTCTTCATTTGCATGCCACCTGAACTTTTTATACCAACAATAATTTCTAACAGCAGCATAAACCAGCAAAAGCATTATCCACAGCGCATACCACTGCAGCCAAATAAATCCGATGCCAGTAAGTAACAGCGTAACAGGCAAAGCAGGAAACAGGGTTTTACGATACCAATAGGCAGGTTCAATCATTCGGCCTGCACCGGGAATTAAAACAGGAGAACTTTGATATGCAAATGCTAAATCAATAGCTGCCTGCATACTGGTAAGCGGAATTTTAAGCCGGTGTTTTTCCTTCGTTTCTTCCTGCCCAATTGTTTTAATGTCAACCATCCAAAAATTTAATTTTCGGCGCAGCCAGTTGGTATGCCAGCTATACAGTTGAATTTTTCTATGCGGAATGATCTTTTGTTTTCTGTTAATGAGTCCAAAACTGATATTCCATTTTTCGTTGTTTGTTTGTAAGTTAAACCCATAATATTTTATGACTGATCTTACAATAGAAAATGCAACTGAAAGCAATGCGACAAATAAGATGAGTGCCGTTATTGCCAGTATCATATGATCCTGCATACCGTCTGCAAAAGTTCCTATTAGCCCCCAGCCATCAAAATCAAAAGCTTCACGGAGGTCGTCAAGCAGGTTAATGCTTACCGCAAACAAAATTAAAAATGCCTCAATATGGTTTGCGGAAAGGCTGAGTTTTAAAAGGTCGGAACCGGATAACCTGTAAATTTTTGATTGGTCGTCTTCCTGTTTCTCCAAAAGGGTAAGCTTATCTTGCGTAAGCAACATTTGTTTTAGTAGTTCAGCCTTACTGGTTTTAATGGCATCAATTTGTGCCTCTATTTTTTCTGATCCTACACTATCAAACGAAACTTTTGAAACGCCAAATACCTGTTGCCATAGGTTTTGTTCGAGGTGTACGGCCTGTATGCTTTGCAATGGGATGCTAAGTGTCTTTTTTTTAAGCCACCCGGTGTTTATGACGAGGTTGTCGCCATTAATATGAAAGCGGTAAAACAAGAAACGCACAAGTGCAAGTAAAATAGATAAGGAAGCAAAACCGATCATGATAAACAGCCATTTATTAGCCTGGCCTTCTTTGCCTGGTTTTAATAAGGTGACCAATAAAATGGGCCAAAGGCTCTTACCAATTGTAACTGCCGACTTTAGCATCAATAAAAAAATGGCTGCGAAAGACTGGCGTTGTGGTATGGAAAAATCGTGCTCGTTATTGAGTTGGTTCAGCTCCATTAAGTTGTTCGGTTAACCAGTCTTTAATTTGATTTGCAGTTTTATCGGTAATGCCCTTAATGGTAAAATCGGCACTAGCCGATCCTGCCGTAAAAATAGAAACAGAGGCCAGGTTAAACCGCCGTTCTAACGGGCCCGATTGAACACTTACATGTAATATCTTGTTCAGCGGCACAATCCTTGTTTTTTGTATAAACCAGCCCGACCGGTATAAGACATCTTTTTCACGTAGCGCATATCCACTATAGTTATATCCAAATGTATCTGCTAACCATCTGATGATTGAAATTACCATAAATAGTACAATTGCAATAGTGATGATCCACCCCACTTTTATTTGATCTATTATTATAAATGCTGCCACTCCAATGCAAAGAAAAATGAAGGTGCTAATGAAAAAGACGATTCGCTCTACTTGCAGGTATTGCCTTTCTAATTTTCTAAAATTGACATTTGTAATGGCAGGAATGTCTTCCATGTGAATGGGTGAATTTGTAAATTCCATGGTTAAAGATAAAGGGAACAAATTTATTTTTCTATAAAGGCTTTCCCAGAAAAGAAGGTGGCTATAACACTTTTCACATGTCTGGACAAAAACTCAATAGTTTTGAAAGGAGCAGCCGGATAATAAATACATTCTTAACAGTAAATAAAGCAAAAAAGCCTTAGCGATTGCTAAAGCTTTCTTTAATGCCGGGTTATGATAATATTATTTAGTTAGCTCTGTAAGCACCTTGCCCGCATTGCCATTAGGCTCCTGAATTTTCAGCATCGCCGCAATGGTTGGGGCAATATCTGTCATATAGGTTTCCCTGCTTGTTTGGCCATGCGGCACATGCCAGCCATACCAAACATTGGGTATGTGTGCGTCATATGGATTCCACAATCCATGCGTGGTTCCTTTTATACCGCCATCAAAATAGCCGGGTTTTACCGTAAACATAATATCCCCGCTACGCTTAGGATTATAGCCATTGGTCATCATTGTTTTTTGAGGCTCCGGCAATGTTGCTCCGGAAATAGCAGCAGTTTCAAATGCATTAATGATAAAAGGCCTTGTAAGCAAGCTTTTTATAACCATTCGTTTTATGGCGGCCAGGTCCTTACCATTCCTTTCTACTTCTGCCGTATTGATGTAGAATTGGTAATTCATCACCGATTGCAAAATATTCTTTAAGCCAAATTGCTGCTCTAGTATGGTATTAATCTCCTTTAACATCAGGAAGTCATCAAATACATCACCAGGTAAATTGTGTTCTTTTAAAAAGGCTGGCACATGCGCTACGCCATGATCGGCCGATAAAATCAACAGGTAATTATTTTTACCAACGGTTGCGTCCAGGTAATCAAGAAAATCGGCAATATCTTTATCAAGCCGGTAATAGGTGTCTTCAATCTCTACGGAGTTAGGCCCAAATGAATGGCCGATATAATCGGTAGACGAAATACTCACCGCCAGGAAATCAGTTACACTTCCTTTTCCCATTTTTTCGCTCTCAATTGCTTTTTTTGCAAAATCAAAAGTGTAGGTATTTGCATAGGGTGTGAATTTAAAGGTGGAATATATTCCATCGGTAACCTGTGATACTTTGTGTGGGAATACTGGTTGTTTTTCGTCTGAGAGCGGGTATTCATATATTTTATCATCTGCCGTACTCAATGTATACTCTTTTATTGGATAAAGCGTATTCCAGTCTGCCTTCATGTATTTAGCTGGCAGGTCCTGTTTATTAAAGTCATCAACCCATTTAGGCAAGGCCTTCATATAATAAGAACTGGTAATGAATTTACCTACCGATTCATCATACCAATATGCAGCATTACCGCTATGACCTGCGGGCAATATGGCGCCACGGTCCTTAAGAGCAATGCCTATTACCTTACTCTGGAAATTATTACTCAACCTCAGTTCATCTGTAATAGTGGTAGTCCACATGTTCCGGGGGCTCATTTTACCCGCCCGGCTGTTGCTGCCTACGGTTGTTACGGTAGAGTCATCGGTACAATACACATTACGTCCGGAGGTTTTGTCGTACCAGTTGTTACCCATAATTCCATGAATAGCAGGAATACTCCCGGTATAAATGCATGCATGGCCTGCTGCAGTATATGTAGGTGTAAAGGGTATCAGGGTGTTTTCGAAACTAAAGCCTTGTCTTAACAACCTGTTAAAACCTGTGCTGGTGTATTTTGCATTATAACGGTAAAGGAAGTCCCAACGCATTTGATCTATTACTAATCCCACCACCAGTTTAGGACGCTCTATAGCAGCAGGTGTAGCTGATTGTGAAGTGCTTTGGGCGCTTACCGTTTGTGTGTTCAGCGCAAAAATTACCAGGATCGGTATCAGAATCTTTCGTTTCATCATGTTAAGCTTTTATGCAAATATAAACATAAGCGCCCACCGCTAAAGTGAATTTGATGTTCCGCAATATGAAAGTATTTAGTGCCAAATCCTTACATTTGCCGCAGCTTGAATACCCGTTATTGCTAATGCGTTTAAAGCAACCACCGACTTTTAAACCCTGCTGGCGCTGCTGTACGGGAACTTTTAAAATAAAATAATTTAAACAATGGATGTTTTTGAAAAACTGGTGAAAGATGGTGGCCCTCTTGGTCAGCATATGGACAGGGCGCATGGTTATTTTGCATTTCCCAAGCTGGAAGGCGAACTGGGGCCGAGGATGATGTTTCGTGGCAAAGAAATGATTGTTTGGAGCCTAAACAATTACCTGGGACTGGTAAACCACCCAGAGATAAGGAAGGTAGATGCTGAAGCTGCTGCTGCATATGGAATTGGCAACCCAATGGGCGCCCGGATGATGAGTGGCAACACCGCCAAACACGAGGAGCTGGAAAAAGTGATAAGTAAATATGTGAACCGGGAAGACACCATGTTGGTGAACTTTGGCTACCAGGGTATCATGAGTTGTATAGATGCATTGGTAAATCGCCGCGATGTGATCGTGTACGATGCCGAAAGCCATGCATGTATTGTTGACGGCGTAAGACTGCATATGGGCCATCGTTACGCCTTTAAACATAATGATATTGAAGATTGCGAAAAACAATTGATTCGTGCAACAGAACTGGCCGCTAAAAATGGCGGCGGTATTTTATTAATTACCGAAGGCGTTTTTGGCATGGACGGTGAGCAGGGAATTTTAAAAGAGATAAGCGCATTAAAGAAGAAATATGAATTCAGGATACTAATAGATGATGCACACGGTTTTGGTTATATGGGCCCTACAGGTGCCGGTGCTGATGAAGCACAGGGATGCCAGGAGGATATTGATCTCTACTTCTCTTCAATGGTAAAAAGCCTTGGCAGTCTTGGTGGGTTTATTTGCGGTTCTAAAAATGTGATCAAGTACCTGCGCTATAATGTACGTTCCCAGATATTTGCCAAGAGCATGCCACTCATGATTGTAGAAGGTATGCTAAAGCGGATGGATATGGTGATAAACCAACCGGAGTTCAGGGAAAGATTATGGGCAAATGTTGAACGCCTGCAAAATGGTTTAAAGGAAAGAGGTTTCGATATTGGTCATACTAATTCACCCGTTACACCTGTTTACATGAAAGGTGATGTGCCCGAAGCCACCCAAATGGTGATGGACCTGCGGGAGAATTACCATGTTTTTTGCAGCATTGTAGTATATCCTGTTATTCCAAAAGGAGATATTATTTACAGGTTAATACCAACAGCAGAACACAGCTTTGAAGATATTGATATTACCCTCAAAGCATTTGAAGAAACAAAGAAAAAATTAGATGCCGGCCTTTACAAGGCAGCCGATATACCGGATATGGCAGAAATTGTATAATCTTAATTTATCCCGTTAGATGACTAACGGGATTTTTTATGCGATGGAAGGAACGACAGTTTATGATGCCAATACTGATTTAGCAGTAAGCGGTGGATTTTAAAAGAAAAAAATATTCAGCTTAAATAATTTCTTACGCTTTCCCTGATATGGCTTTTTATGCTTTCCCAGCTTTCGTTATTTAAACTTACAGGCTCAGGGCTTGCCTCTGCATCTACAAAATACACCAGGGCCTGGGGCACAGATAAAAGAATTTGATTGGATGGATATTTTTTTTCAAAAAAGGAAATGATCTCTTTTAAAGAAAAATGGTTTAAAAGCGCAGCCATGTCCCAGAAATCTTTTTTTGTGCCTCGCCCATATATAGCCTGCACTTTCATTGCGGCTATTTCTTTGGCAGCATACATTTTTATGGTATCATCCTTTGCAGGCGCAAAAACTATGCTGTGAGGGTAATGAACAATATCAACTTTTATATTATTGATAAAGCAAAAAATACCAAATTTTTGCACACCGCCTTCGTATGTAAACCCTGCACCAAATATCTTTTCCAATTCCAGTAAAACCGCTGCAGCATCAAACTCAGTAGTAGTGAATAAATCCAGGTCTATGGATTTTCTATGACCAAGTTGTAATGCAAGTGCTGTCCCACCAACAAGATAAAAATCCTGTAGGATTGGCAGGCTTTGTAATGTTTTTAATAAGGCAAATGTGCTGTCGTCAATTGTCTCTCTGTGTAGCATCGGAAGGCAGATAATGGTTTGTCAATAATGGCACTTGCCAGGTAAATTTTCCGCAGGGGTAAATATTTAAGGGTGGTAAGAACTGCTGCAATTCTTTCCGGAGCATAATAACGTCTGCAATTCCTGATATCCTGCACATCCCCACGTTCTATCACCCGTTGAATAATAAAACTGTCATTGACAGTATAATCAAGCTTGTTGATATCAGTATCCCAAAAGATACGATCATCGGCAAAAGGCCTGTTATGTAAAGCGATGACTGGCATATTTAGGTAATAAAGTTAGTCATTAAAAATTTTGAATTACTCAGTAATTGAAATGTATGCTGCCAGAGTTATAGAAGTCATAGATGACTTATACAATACCGAAAAGCCAATCGGCTCATATTTTAACCTTATTTATGTTTAGGCTTTACAAAAAGCCTGTAAAAAATCTCCCTCGAATTTTTATACTCACCCCGTAATCTTTGTAGCTTTAGTAAAACCAGCAGCCATTGATCACAACAGCATTTACCATTGAGGGCACTTATGATAACCAGGTTCCCGTGTACGCATGGTTACCTGCAACAGAACCAACAGCCGTATTACTTATTTCCCACGGAATGGCCGAATATGCGGAACGCTATGCCAGCATAGCCGCCCTTTTGGTGCAGGAAAACATTGCCGTATATGCTTACGACCAGGCAGGGCATGGAAAAGCTGTAGCGGGTTTGCAGGACCAGGGCATTGTTACCGACGACTGGTTCAATAAACAAGTGGCAGATATTAACCTGCTGGTGGCGCACCTGCGTACATTGCACCCCCTTAAAAAAATCTTTTTGTTGGGGCATAGCATGGGCTCATTTCTTAGCCAGCGCTATTTCCAATTGCATGGGCAGCACATTAACGGCCTTATACTCTCGGCCAGTAACGGTAAGCAAGACCCGCTAATGCCCGCCGGTATTTCCTTAGCGTGGTTAGAGATGAAACTGTTCGGACCCCGGCACCGCAGCAAGCTGATAGATAAACTTTCGTTTGGCAGGTTCAATGCAGCTTTCAAAACAAACAGGACCAGCCACGACTGGTTAAGCAGGGATACTGCTGAAGTAGATAAATATGTGCAGAACCCACGCTGTGGATTTATATGTAGTGCACAGTTCTTCTATCATTTTTTTAAAGGAATAAAAGATTGTTTTTCTCCTGAAAATATTACCGGCGTTCCTAAGAATATACCTGTGCTGGCTTTTGCCGGCGACAGAGATCCAGTTGGTCTTGAGGGCAAAGGATTTATGCAGTTGGTGAACAAGTGGAAGCAGGCGGGCGTGCAAGACCTGCAATTCCACTTATACGAAAACGGACGGCATGAAATGATGAATGAAGTAAACCGCAATGAAGTATTGACCGACCTGATTACCTGGATAAAAAATCATTTGTAATTTACAAGATGGATAAAAAGTACATTATACCAGCCAACACCAGGATAGGGCATGTACACCTTAAAGTGAGTGACCTGGAAAACAGTCTTGCTTTTTACTGTAAGCTGCTGGGTTTTGAAATTACTACCACCTACGGCACCGATGCTGCTTTTATTTCAGCAGGCGGCTATCATCACCATATTGGCTTAAATACCTGGTTCAGCAAACACGGTACTGCGCCGGCGGCCAACCAAACAGGTTTGTTTCATACAGCTATTGCATACCCGGAACGAAAGGACCTGGCAGCGATATACAAACGACTACTTGATGCGGGCTACCCTTTTACAGGCTTTGCCGATCATGGCGTTTCTGAGGCGCTCTACCTTAACGACCCTGATAAGAATGGAGTGGAATTATACTGGGATAAACCAGTTGACATGTGGCCGAAAAACGAAGATGGGAGCCTGCAGATGTATACCAAACCGCTGGATCTTACCATCCTGTTGCAGGAATTGAAATAGTATTTACCATTGTTTTTTTAGCTGCTTGTTAAACTCAACGAAGCTTTCCTGCTCTGAACTTCTTTCAGCAAAATACTTGAGCGGTGCTTCTATTTCTTTCGGCTTCATATAGCCGGCCAATGGCGCAGGCCTTGCCTTAATATCGGCTAAAAAAATAGTGTTAGGGTATTCTAACCGGCCAAAGCTCAGTTCCATGGCAAGGTCGTGTGTTTTGTAGCGGGGATTATATGCATATTTTTTTCCGTTGAAGCTGATCTCTTCCTTGCTCTCTGCATCAAACTTTACCGCATAATAATGTTCATTGATGTAGGCTGCTACTTTTGAATGCTGGTAAGTATTTTTATCCATCACCTTACACCAGCCACACCAATTGGTGTACATATCTATCAAAATGGGTCTTGGTTCTTTGGCGTATGCCTCCTGCATCTCAGCAAAACTCATCCATTTTACCTCGTTCTTTGATTGTGTTGTAAATGACAACGCACAAAGTGCAAGAATGCCTACAACCAAAATATTTTTAACCTTTTGCATCAACGATTTGTTTAGTAGCTTAGTTACTCTTAAACGGAAAAATAATGCAAAAAATTGTAGTAGCGGTTACCGGGGCTAGTGGATCTATATATGCGAAGCAATTATTAACAAAACTCTTGCAGCTAAAGGATCATATCACAGAATTATCGCTGGTAATGACGGATAATGCCAAAGATGTTTGGAAAACCGAGCTAGACAACGAAGACTATCAATTGCTGGATATTAAAACATATTCAAAGCACGATTTTATGGCGCCCTTTGCGTCGGGCTCTGCGCAATACACCACCATGATAATTGTGCCTTGTAGCATGGGTACGCTAGGGCGTATTGCAGCCGGCATTTCAAACGACCTTATTACAAGAGCTGCAGATGTAATGTTGAAAGAAAGGCGACAACTCATCTGCGTAGCAAGAGAAACACCTTATAACCTGGTGCACATTAGAAACATGGAAACCATCACGCTGGCGGGCGGCATTATTTGCCCGGCCACACCATCCTTTTACAGCAAGCCCACCACAATAGAAGAAGTAGCCGCAACGGTTGTAGACCGTATCATTGACCTGGCAGGTTTACCCCAACAAAGTTTCCGCTGGGGCAAATAAAAAAAATCCCCGTAAAAAATTACGGGGACAATATATAAAACAATCATCCATCAAACATTACCTAAGGTCTACCACTTCTACGTTGGGATATTTTTTTGCATCAAATACAAACACCGCATCAGCTACAGCAGCATTAGGCTTTAAAGCGTTGGTGCTGTAAGTGTACCTGTTACCGTTCTTTTCAAATATCTTGGTGGTATTTATAGCATTATTATCAACATACAATAATACTTTAAAGAAAGGCTTGGTCTTATCAATTGGCGTCAACTCAATTTCCTTTAAACTTTTGCCGTTTATAGTGGCGGGGCCATTCAGCTTATACAGGAAATCCTTATCATAAAAATTGGTAAATAATTTTTGTGGTGTTAAAGAATTAGAGGAAGGATCTAAACGGGATATAGTTACTTCATTGGCCTCCTGGTCGTAAGTCCAAACATTGCTGCCATCAGAAAAAATTTCCTGGCCTGGCAGGCTGATGCGGTATTTACTTCCCTTCATGTACACGTTACCGCTTTTGGTACCAAGATTCTTTCCGGCAGAATTTTCAATCTTAAGGGAAAACTTTGCCTGCACCGTTTTATAGCTCTTAAATTTATTGCTGATGCCATCCAATACTTTTTTTGCTTCAGGATCGCTCTTGCCCATTCCCTTTGGGGCCTGCGCAATTGCTGTTGAAAAAACCGTTGCTACTACTACTATTAATGATAAAATTTTCTTCATTACAAATGTTTAAATGTTAAGCTGCTCTTAAGCTGGCAAAGATACATAATAGACGAGTGTTAATCACGAGGGTTTAAATGCTATTAACTAAGGAACTGTTAATGTGGCGTAATGACGTTAATAATTGCCTGCCATCATCGTTATTCTTACAAAGAAATCCTATTTTGCAAGTCTTCAACACAACACGGCTATAGAACAGTTTTACATCACCTGTAATACCTTTTTACATGAATCAAAGAAATATAGCCATTTCTCAACGGGAACATTATGAACCCTCGGGCTTTACCGAATTTCTCTGGTGGTTATCAACCGCAGAAAAAGAAATACTGGTAGACTCTGTAATTGACCGTAATCGATACCGGATAATTGGTATGACGGTGCTGGGCACCTGGTTGTTCGCCAGCTTCACCTGGACCTATTTTTTTTCTACCATCGTAGGTTCGTTATGGTTAGGTGTGTTGCTGGGCCTGTTCATGGGTTTTATCATCCTCACCATCGACAGGGCATTGATAAAAGGAATCACCAAATTCAATAAACGAAAATTTACCCCACTCCTATTTCGGGGATTGCTGGCACTTACCATCGGCACTTTTATGGCACAGCCTGCTGTATTGTATATGTTTGATAAAGAAATAAAATTGCAGACTTCCTTAGATAACGAAAAAAAGAAGATGGTTAAAAGGCAAGAGTTGGAGAACCTTTTTAAAAGCCAGAAAGATGAAGTGGTTGCTAACAAGGCCAGCTATCGTCAGCAACTGGATACCAGGCTGGATGAGGTAAATACTGCAAGGGCCAATTTCCTGGCAGAGAGTGATGGTAGTGGTGGAACCGGTAAAATCGGACTAAAAGATATTGCCATTGCCAAAAGAAATGAATACCAGAAACTGGACGCCGATTACCAGGCATTATCAAAAGAATTACAACCAAAAATTGCAGAATCTGATAAGGCAGTTACAGAAATAGATGAAAAAATAAAAGCAGAAGAAGCAGCTTTTGCCGGCTACCTGAATGATGGATTTTTAACCAGGGTAGATGCATTGAGCAATCTCCTGAAAGACAACCCAGCGTTACAGTTCCGTTATTACCTAATTGTATTTATATTAATGTTAATAGAGCTTATGCCGGTGATAGCAAAAACCCTGTTGCCTTCCGGTAGCTACGATGAAAAAGTGCTGCTGCGGGAAGAAATGGAGATTAGCATTGCCAACAGCAATATTAAAAAAGAACAGCAGTTAAAGGAATTGTATAACCAGATGGCTTTTGATAATGATAGTGAAGCCCTCACCGCCTTTTTCTCCCTCACCAAAGAAGACCGGCATGATAAGATGAAGGCTTTTAGCCAGCAATGGAAGGAAGACAAACACCAGACCTACGACGGCCTCTGGGAAAAAATGAAAAAAGAAATTTTTACCAAACAGGAGAATTAGTTACCAGCATAATATTGAAAGTTTTCTTCTCAGGTATTTGCGCTGCATATACCAATTGGCGGCTAGGTTTAAGAGCGCCCCGCAGCTTATTAAACTATACCCTTCAAATCCTTATTTTTGCGGACACCACCCGGCGTTCGTTGCCGGTGTGCTATTCAGAATAAAATATTATGGCAAAGTCGGCTGGCGATACCCCTTTAATGCAACAACACAATGCCATCAAGGCAAGGTACCCTGATGCCATACTGTTGTTCAGGGTAGGAGATTTTTATGAAACTTTCGGGCAGGATGCGGTCATTACCTCGCAGGTGCTGGGCATCACGCTAACCAAAAGAAACAATGGTAATGCGGCATCATCAGAACTGGCAGGTTTTCCTCACCATGCCATGGATACCTACCTGCACAAGCTGGTAAAAGCCGGTTACCGGGTGGCCATCTGCGATCAACTGGAAGATCCTAAACTAGCCAAAGGCATTGTAAAACGAGGTGTAACAGAACTGGTAACACCCGGCGTTGCTACCAACGACAAATTACTGGAGCACAACAGCAATAATTTTTTGGCTGCCCTGCATTTTAACGATCTGCAGATCGGCATCGCATTCCTCGACATCAGCACGGGTGAATTTTTCATCGCCGAAGGTGATAAAGAATATTGCGATAAACTATTGCAAAGCCTGCAGCCTGCGGAAGTAATATTTCAACGCAACAAACAAAAATTGTTTAAAGAATATTTTGGTAGCGGCTTCTTTACCTACACGCTGGATGAATGGGTATTTGCTGATGTTTATGCACAGGAAAGCCTGCTAAAACATTTTGGCACCCACAGCCTGAAAGGTTTTGGTGTAGAAGGAATGAACAACGGCATCATAGCATCTGGTGCCATCATGCATTATTTAAAAGATACAGAACATCCAAACCTGCAGCATATTACTTCTATGCAGCGCATCAACAAGGATGATCATTTATGGATGGACCGGTTCACCATTCGCAACCTGGAACTCATCAGCAATAACCCGGAAAGCCACACGCTTTTTAAAACCATCAACAATACGGTGTCGCCCATGGGCGCCCGCTTATTAAAAAGATGGATGCTGATGCCATTGAATGATATCCTGCGCATTAATGAAAGGCTGGATGCGGTAGAATACCTCATTAAAGAAACAGACACCCGCAATAAAATTGCTCAATACATTAAACAGGCCGGCGATGTAGAAAGACTGGCCAGCAAAGTGCCGCTGAAAAAGATAAACCCGAGAGAAGTGTTGCAGATAGCAAAAGGATTACAACAAACGGCTTTGCTTAAAAAAGTTTGCGAAGCCTCCGGCAACAGTTACCTTAAAAGACTCGGCGATTCGCTAAATGCCTGCCAGTATATGCTGGATAAAATTTGTAAAGAGATCAATGAAAATCCACCGGCAGCCATTAACAAGGGCGGGCTGATTGCCAAAGGCATCAATGCAGAGCTGGATGAGTTGCGGGCCATCGCCAGCGGCGGAAAAAATTACCTGTTGGAACTGCAACAAAAAGAAGCAATCATAACCGGTATCTCATCCTTGAAGATCGGTTTCAACAATGTATTTGGCTATTACCTGGAAGTTACCAACCTGCATAAAAGCAAAGTGCCCGAAACATGGATACGCAAGCAAACGCTTACCAGCGCTGAGCGCTACATTACACCTGAGTTAAAAGTGTATGAAGAAAAGATTGTAGGTGCAGAGGACAAAATTTTACAAATAGAGACGCAACTCTTCCAGGAACTGCTGAACGAGTTACAGGATTACATTGCACCATTGCAGGTAAACGGCCATGTAATGGCGGTGCTTGACAATCTCTGTTGTTTTGCATCCAATGCACTTCAATACAATTACAAGAAACCCCAATTGCACGATGGCGATGAATTAGAGTTGGAAGATAGTCGCCACCCCGTAATTGAACGCAACCTGCCACAGGGCGAAAGTTACATTAGCAATAACATCAGCCTTGATGCAAGCACCCGACAACTGATAATTCTTACCGGCCCAAACATGAGTGGTAAAAGTGCTATCCTCCGTCAAACTGCCCTCATCACTTTGATGGCACATATGGGCAGTTTTGTTCCTGTATCGGCAGCAAAGAT
>JBBSKH010000071.1:0-18622 GCA_038256495.1 Chitinophagales bacterium | reverse complement strand
CTGTTTCAAATTCGCTGATATGGATAGAAGTGAACAAATCTTCTTTCACCACCTTTTCACTAATTACGATCGCATCCTCGAAGTTGTAACCCTTCCATGGCATGAAAGCCACTTTCAGGTTCCGGCCAAGGGCCAGTTCACCAGCTTTGGTAGCATACCCTTCAGTTAAGAAATCACCTTCGGAAACCTTTTGTCCTTTTATTACAGCGGGACGAAGGTTGATGGTGGTTTCCTGATTGGTACGAACGAACTTAGTTAGTTTATAAATGGTCAGGTCGTCTTCGAAACTTACCAGTTGCTGGGTTTCGTTGCGCTTGTACCTTACATGAATTTCATTTGCATCCACATACTCAACTACACCGTCACCGTCTGAGTGAATCTGAATCCGTGCATCACGGGCAGCTTTTCCTTCCAGGCCGGTACCAACAATTGGTGATTCTGGCTTAATTAACGGAACAGCCTGACGTTGCATGTTAGATCCCATCAGCGCACGGTTAGCATCATCATGCTCCAGGAACGGAATAAGCGAAGCACTCAAACCAACGATCTGGTTTGGCGCCACATCCATGTATTCCACTTCTGTTTTATCCAGGATCGGGAAGTCACCAGTCTGGCGACTCTTGATCATGTCTTCTACGAAGTTTCCTTTCTCGTCTATATCAATATTCGCCTGTGCAATCTTTGCGGTATCTTCTTCTTCGGCACTCAGGAAAGTGATCTTCTTCATATCTACTTTACCATCATTCACCTTGCGATAAGGGGTTTCAATAAAGCCCATATCGTTTATCTTGGCGTGAACGCAAAGCGTAGATATCAAACCAATATTTGGTCCTTCCGGTGTTTCAATCGTACACAAACGACCGTAGTGAGAATAGTGAACGTCACGAACCTCGAAACCTGCACGCTCCCTGCTCAAACCTCCGGGTCCTAGTGCGGAGATACGACGCTTATGCGTGATCTCACTCAGGGGGTTGGTTTGATCCAGGAACTGGCTCAACTGAGAAGTTCCAAAGAAGGAATTGATAACAGAAGACAGGGTCCTTGCATTGATAAGATCAACCGGGGTAAATACCTCGTTGTCTCTTACGTTCATTCTTTCACGAATGGTACGGGCCATACGAGCAAGGCCAACACCAAACTGAGCATATAATTGCTCGCCTACTGTACGTACACGACGATTGCTTAGGTGATCAATATCATCTACTTCACTCTTACCATTGGTTAATTGTACCAGGGTTTTAATGATGGCGATGATATCGTCTTTGGTCAATACTTTCTTTTCGATAGGGAAGTTTAGTCCAAGGCGGCGGTTGATCTTGTAACGGCCAACTTCACCCAGGTCATAACGCTTATCGCTGAAGAATAATTTATCGATGATACCACGGGCAGTTTCATCATCCGGAGCATCTGCACCACGCAGTTGCTTGTAGATGTGTTGCACCGCTTCCAACTCACTATTAGAGGTATCTTTATTTAATGTATTGTAGATAATGGCATAATCACCGCTCACTTCTTCTTTCTGTATGAAAACGCTCTTCACGTCCATTTCCAAAATCATGGTGATGTTGGAATCGTCTAATACGCTATCCCTTTCCAAAATGATTTCGTTCCTTTCGATAGAAACTACCTCACCGGTATCTTCATCAACGAAATCTTCTACCCAGGTACGCAGTACACGGGCAGCAAGGCGTTTGCCAATTTGCTTCTCCAGGTTCTTGCGGTCTGCCTTTACTTCGTCGGCCATACCAAAGAGCTCAAGAATATCTTTATCTGTTTCAAAACCGATAGAACGTAACAAGGTTGTTACGGGGAATTTTTTCTTACGATCTATGTAAGCAAACATCACGTTGTTGATGTCTGTTGCAAACTCCATCCAGGCTCCTTTAAAAGGAATTACCCTGGCAGAGTAAATTTTTGTTCCATTGGGGTGAGTGCTCTGCCCAAAGAATACACCAGGTGAACGGTGCAACTGGCTTACCACTACCCTCTCGGCGCCGTTAATTACAAAAGTACCTCTTGGGGTCATGTACGGAATGTTTCCCAGGAACACATCCTGAACAATGGTCTGAAAATCTACGTGCTCTTCGTCATTACAACTCAGGCGCAGTTTAGCTTTCAGGGGAACCGCATATGTAAGGCCCCTTTCAATACACTCATCAATAGAGTAGCGTGGGGGGTCTACGAAATAGTCTAAGAATTCCAGTACAAAAATGTTGCGGGTGTCTGTGATAGGAAAGTTTTCCTTAAACACACGAAACAGCCCTTCAACATTACGTTTGTCGGGTGTAGTTTCTAACTGGAAAAAATCTTTGAACGACTGAATCTGGATTCCGAGTAAATCGGGTTGCTCTGCTATAAGTTCAACTTTTCCGAAATTGATACGTGTAGCAGCGGTTGATTTTGTTGCAGACATACTGTAATTAAAACGTTTTAATGTGCGTGGGCCTCGTTTTTCGGGTGAAGTGGACTCACCGAATGCCACTAACCCGAAATTAAAGGAGGGCAAAGGTAGGAAATAATATTTAGAAAGTTGGTTACCTAAAACAGATTTTTAACCTATTTGGTAGGATTTTTGCTAAAATCGAAACTTTTACAGCCACATGACAAAAATCGGTGGTGTGTAAATGAAAAAAGCCCCCCGGAAACCGAGGGACCTTTTAAAGCTATTTCTACAAGAATTAAGCTACTTCAACCTCAGCACCTGCGTCAGTTAATTTTGTTTTCAGTTCTTCTGCTGTTGCTTTGTCAACACCTTCTTTAACTGGTTTTGGAGCGCTATCCACTAAATCTTTAGCTTCTTTCAGTCCCAATCCTGTTAATTCTTTTACGATCTTAACGATAGCCAGTTTGTTAGCACCCGCTGCTTTCAGGATCACATCAAAAGATGTTTTCTCTTCCGCAACTGCTGCTGCACCGTCGCCACCGCCACTTACTACAACTGCTGCTGCAGCTGGTTCAATGCCGTATTCTGTTTTCAGAAATTCTGCTAATTCCTGTACGTCTTTTACAGTTAAGTTTACTAAACTTTCTGCTAATGCTTTTACGTCTGCCATGTTGTTTACATTTTTTCCGCCTTCATTGTTTCCCTGTTGGGGTTCTCCGGCGGAGTGTTTTAAAAAAATTGTTTTATATCCATTAGCATCGGCTAACCTGGTAAGAACCAGACAGTACCTGCATGCAAATTTCTTTGTTAGCTGTTTTCATAAGCCGTTTTACCGGCAATATTAAACTATGCTTCCGGCGTTGCTGCATCATCTGCAGGCTTTTCCGGGGTTGCTTCTGCTGCCGGGGCATCAGTTGCTGGTGCTTCAGTTGCTGGTGCTTCAGTTGCCGGAGCTTCTGCTGCTGGTGCTTCTGCTGCCGGAGCTTCTGTTGCTGGTGTTTCGGTAGTTGGTGCTTCTGCAGTTGCAGGTGCCTCCCCATTTTCCCTGTTTTGCAAAGCACCAATAACACGCTGAATGGGAGACTGGAGTAAACCAATCAGTTCGCCAATCAGTTCGTTCTTGGTCTTGATCTGCGTAAGGGCTTTCAGTTGGCTGTCTCCTACGAATATATCACCATTAATGAAAGCTGCTTTCAGCTGGGGCTTTTCGTTGTTGTTGGCCTTCCGGAAACCGCTAAGGATAACAGCTGGTTCTTTAGGGTTTTCGCTGAACAATAAAGCGGTAACCTTGTGCAATGAATCGTATACACCTGCATACTTTTCTGCATCAATGCTTTCCAATGCTTTTTTGATCAGGCTGTTTTTTGCCACCTTCATTTCTACCTGCTTATCAAAGCAATGCCTGCGCAGGTTAGTTACCTGAGCTACTGTTAAGCTTTCGGTATCGGTAACGTAGAAATTGTTGTATTGAGAGAACTTGCCTTTCAGCAGCTCAATCACTTCGTTTTTCTCTTGTTTAGTCATAACAAATATTTTTTAATCGCTCCAATAATTCCCCCCTTTTGGGGAGGTTAGGTGGGGCTTTAGTTTTGAACAGATTTAGTGTCAACCATGATGCCCGGGCTCATAGAGCTGGCCATACTTAAACCCCTGAGGTAAGTGCCTTTTGAAGTTGGTGGTTTTAATTTTATGATGGCGTTGATAAACTCCTGGCAATTTTCTGCAATCTTTTCAGGGGCAAAACTAACACGGCCAACAGAGGCGTGAATGATACCAACTTTATCAACTTTAAACGCAATCTTTCCGCCTTTAAGATCCTTGATGGCACCAGCAACATCATTTGTTACAGTACCAGTTTTAGGATTTGGCATCAGGTTACGTGGGCCTAGTACCTTACCTAGTTTACCTAACTTAGGCATAACTGATGGGGTAGCTACAATTACATCTACATCTGTCCATCCACCTTCAATTTTTTGGATGAATTCGTCCAGTCCAACAAAATCAGCACCGGCTTCTGTAGCTTCGGCTTCTTTTTCTGGCGTACACAATACCAGTACCGTCTTGGTTTTACCGGTGCCGTGTGGCAGGGAAACCGTTCCACGGATGGCTTGGTCTGCTTTCTTTGGATCAACACCCAACTTTACGTGCAGGTCAACTGAACTATCAAATTTGGTGGTATTTATTTCTTTAACTAAGGAAGAAGCTTCTTTAAGCGTATAAGCTTTGTTGGCGTCAACCTTAGCATTTGCTAATTTTCTTTTTTTAGTAATCATTTTTTAGAAAAATTTATAGCTTGCCAACAGGCAGGCAAGGTTGACGATTAATTTTTTTCCCAAGGGGCAGTTCCTTCTACCAGTAAACCCATACTGCGTGCAGTACCGGCTACCATGCTCATAGCGCTTTCAATAGTAAAAGCATTTAGATCTGCCATTTTATCTTTAGCAATCTCTTCTACCTGTGCCCATGATACTTTACCTACTTTATCACGGTTAGGTTCTTTACTGCCTTTTTGAATTTTGGCAGCTTCCATTAACTGAACGGGAGCAGGAGGAGTTTTAATAACAAATTCAAATGATTTGTCGGCGTAAACTGTAATTAATACAGGTAATACTTTGCCTGGTTTATCCTGGGTTCTTGCATTGAACTGCTTACAGAACTCCATGATGTTGATTCCTTTGGAACCGAGTGCAGGCCCGATGGGCGGTGCAGGATTGGCTTGGCCTCCTTTACATTGGAGCTTCACATAGCCGGTGATTTCTTTTGCCATTTTTTAATTTTTTTTGGTGATAGCGTCCCGGTTTTTCCGGAACTCCCAATATCCCTTTCCAGATAGCTACCGGAAGGGACACATCCATAAAGAACTATTTGGGGACGCAAAAGTAGGTGATTTATGCATACCCACAAAACTATTTTGCATTCATTTTTTAACTAATAACCTGCTTGGGCAGGCATTATTAGCTACGGCTTGCGTAAAAATTATTTATCCAGGTAATCCTGGTAGTAAACCTGCTGCAATGCCCTTCCTGCCCTCAGGTCGGCGGAACTGACCTGCCCCTGCTGCTCAACCAATCTATTGCCCACATTATCGTACACCAGCCGGCCGGCAGGCTGCACCAGTCCGAAACCATTATTAAAATTATACAATGCCCATGGCTTGGTACTGCTGTCTAAAAGGTTACGGCTCCACGGGAATGCCGTTGCTTCATTACCCAACTGGGCCAGCAGCGTTGCGGCAATTCCTGTTTGTGAACCAATCTTATTTACTGTGATGCCGATGGTATTTAAAGCACCGCCCAGGAACAGCAGCGGAATGTTGAATTCAGCAGCTTTTTCAGATCTAACGGGCAACCTGTGCCCGTGATCGCCGGTAATAACAACGATAGTATTACTCCACCAGGGTTGTTGCCGGGCATACACTATAAATTTATTTACTATCGAATCCGTGTAGTGCAAGGAACTTAAAAACTTTGCTTCATCGGTAGTACCTCCCAATAACGGCTTCGCCGGAATTTCGTATGGCTCATGACTGCTTAATGTGAGCCAGGTGGTAAAAAACGGCTGATTACTTTGCTGAAGGTCTTCCTGCAAGCGCTTCATAACAATACCATCGTGCGCTCCCCATTTAGAATTCTGATCTTTCTTTTCAAAATCATCTATTGAAACAAAAGTATTGAAGCCTCCCTGCAGCAAGTAGGCTTTAATATTGGCGAAGGCAAGTTCTCCCCCATAATAAAATGAACTGTAGTAACCTTGTTGCATAAAATATTTACCCAGCGAAGGCAACTTGGCTGCCTTGCCAGGTTCTTTTACAATAGATGTTACGGGTTGGGATGGATATCCACTCAGGATGGCCACTATACCTTTATCTGTGCGATCGCCGCTGGCATAAATTTTAGAAAAATAAACACCCTGATTGATTAGATCATTCATGCCTGGTGTAATTGCTTTTCCATTAACTTTTAGCCCTAATGCCTTCGCGGTAAAACTTTCCCAAACGATGAACAGTACATTTGGTTTAGGGTGCCTGCCTGTATCAACAACCTGTAGCGTTTTACCCAACTGACTAAACATAGAATCAACTGTAGCATTTGCTCTAGAGGAATCTTCAAAAGCAAAAGGGTTATGGTTTTTATCAACATGGTGTGTAAGTGCATGCACAAAATTCCAGGGCGCATTAATGGCAGCCATATTGGCAAAGTTGTCGTTGGAAAAATAAACGCTACTTTGGTTCAGCGGCGCTAACTGCAAGCCTCCCCTTAATGGAATTACCATGATGCCAGCCAATAACAACAAGAGGACGAGGTTGATCAATTGTTGCTTTAGCGCTAATGACGGCAGATGTAATTTTCCCAGCAGTCTATTCGCAAGTGCAATCAACAGTATCAACAAAATAATAAAACCGGCGATAATAAAAAATACAGGCAGGTGACTAACAGATGCCCAAATCTCCCGTGGGCTTGACATATACCTGATGATTGTATCATCCAGGCGGAAGCCCCATGCTTTAAACAAGCCGATATCAGCAAATAATAAAACCAACACTACCAATAAAATGATACAGGTATACAGCTTGTACAATAAAGGCTTTCCGAAAGGCTTTATAAAAACAGATACGATAACAGCCAGTAAAACCGGTAAAGTAAAGTACGCAGCCATTGAGGCATCCATCCGCAGGCCATACCATAATGCAGGCAGTACGGCAGGGGTACCCGATCTGCCAACCTCGGCTAAGTTGGCAACAAGGAATACAATTCTTGCTGCTTCAAAAAATAACAGCCAACAAAACCAGTAAGTAAAAACAAAAACAATTCGTTTAAACATGGTCACAACATTATTTTGCTCTTAATCAATATTCATAAAAAAACCTCATCGTTTATAGATGAGGCGTATAACTTCTTAAAACTTATCATTAATCCAGTACTTTAATACCGGTAGCGTTTAGCACAATTTCTTTTTTAGGTTCTGTTATCTTAGCTATTTCTTCTTTTGACTTTCCGGCATCTTCTGCAAAATGACGCAGTTGCTCAACCGATGTCTCTTTAAAAGTAGCCGTACCTGCGGCAACAACTTGTTTGCCATTTAATGCAAGTGGAACAAGGAATGCATGATCTTTCATCTTCACCAGGAAGGAACCATTGCTGGTTTCCATTCTAACCCAGCAGCCTTCTGCTTTGCACACTTCCACTATTTTGCCAGTTACAACTACCTGCTTTTCTTTTCCTGCTTCAGTTAAGTTAGCTGCAAGCATATCGGCAGAAACTGAGCCAGCATCTGGTATAGCTTCACCAAAATTAGTACCCTTGTCAGCGGGAACATTTGGCGGTTGCGCCATCAATGTGAAAGCAAACAATAATGTTGGAATAAGTGCAAAAAACTTTTTCATATAAATGTAATTAATGAATTATTAAATGATTTTCTCTACCTGCATGTAGCTCAATTCCACCGGAGTAGCACGGCCAAATATTTTAACCTGAACTTTCAGCTTCTTTTTCTCGTCGCTTACCTCTTCAATAACACCGTTAAAGTCGTTGAACGGACCATCAATAATCTTGATGGTTTCGCCGATAATGAATGGTTCGCTCATGGTGACACCACCAGCATCGCTCATTTCATCTACCTTACCTAACATTTTATTTACTTCTGCCTTACGGAGAGAGATAATATTTCCTTTAGAACCCTTACCATCTGTTAGAAAGTGCATTACGTTGCTGATGTTGCTCACGTGCTGGGTAATATCATCTGTTAATTTACCTTCAGTAACTTCCATCATTATATAACCAGGATAAAAGTTGCGCTCCCGCATTACTTTTTTTCCATTCAATACCTTGTATACTTTTTCTACAGGCAAAAATATCTGCACAATAATATTGTCCCAGCCATTGCGTACAATATCCTTATCCAGGTATTCTTTAATCTTGCGCTCTTTACCACTAACCACCCTAAGCACATACCACCTGGTTTCCTTTTCGTCTCTTACTTCTCCCGTAGTTGTTGTTTCTTCTGTCATAATTAACCTGCAAATAAAGAGTAAATAAATTTCAAAGATCCGTTAGCAATAAAATCCATTAAAGCTACAATAGCAGTAATGAAAATAGTAGCACCTAACACAATCATAGTAGACTGTTGCAGTTGCTCCCATTTTGGCCAACTTACCTTTTCGGTTAATTCTTTGTAAGAATCTTTGGTAAAAGTGATGAATTTAGTCATAATCTTTAATGTTTAAGAAGTTTAAGCTGTTTTGCAGGGTGCAATATACCTTACAATTTACAGTAATGAAACATCTCAAGCTTTGTAATTTTAATAGCACGGGCACTAGGATTCGAACCCAGATCAAAGGTTTTGGAGACCCGTATGCTACCGTTGCACCATGCCCGTGTAAGAAGAGCCCCTAATTCCCTAAAGGGGACTTAAACAACTCTTTTATTTTTAAGAACTTATTAATGAACAAAGTACCTAAGGCTTAAAACCGAAGGTACTTTGTTTTTATTTTACAGCTTCCATCCCCACCTTTAGGGGGCCCGGGGGCTTATTTTATGATCTCAGTAACCTGACCAGCACCAACGGTACGGCCACCTTCACGGATCGCAAACTTCAATCCTTTTTCCATTGCGATAGGCTGAATCAACTTAACAGTTAAGTTGGTGTTATCACCAGGCATAACCATTTCAGTACCTGCGTTCAAAGTAACCTCACCAGTTACATCCGTAGTACGGAAGTAGAACTGAGGACGATATTTGTTGAAGAACGGAGTATGACGTCCACCTTCTTCTTTGCTCAGTACATAAACTTCGCCTTTGAATTCGGTGTGCGGAGTGATAGAACCTGGTTTGCAAAGCACCATACCACGACGGATTTGAGTTTTCTCAATACCACGTAGTAACAGACCTGCGTTATCACCAGCTTCACCTTCGTCCAATAACTTTTTGAACATCTCAACACCGGTACATACAGAAGCCAGCGGCTTTTCCTGCAGACCAACGATTTCGATTGCTTCACCTACTTTAATACGACCTCTTTCAATACGACCAGTAGCAACAGTACCACGACCTGTGATAGAGAATACATCCTCTACGCTCATCAGGAATGGTAAGTCAACTAACCGTGGAGGTAATGGAATGTAGCTATCAACTGCAGCCATCAGCTCGTTGATTTTTTCAACCCATTTTTCTTCGCCGGCAAGTGCACCGGTAGCAGAACCCTGAATGATCGGTGTGTTATCACCATCGAATCCGTAAGAAGTTAACAACTCACGAATTTCCATTTCAACCAGTTCCAATAATTCTGGATCATCAACAAGATCAACCTTGTTCATGAAAACCACGATTTGAGGAACACCTACCTGGCGTGCCAGCAAGATGTGCTCTTTAGTTTGTGGCATTGGACCATCAGTAGCCGCAACAACCAGGATAGCACCGTCCATTTGGGCAGCACCGGTAATCATATTCTTCACATAGTCAGCGTGACCCGGACAATCTACGTGTGCGTAGTGACGGGCAACAGTTGCATATTCTACGTGTGCAGTATTAATAGTGATACCCCTTTCTTTTTCTTCAGGTGCACCATCAATATCGTCATAATTCTTCTTCTCCGCTAAACCACTTTTTGACAAAACATCGGTTATAGCGGCAGTCAAAGTCGTTTTACCATGATCTACGTGACCAATAGTACCTACGTTTAAGTGGGGTTTATCCCTTTTGAAAGATTCTTTTGCCATTTTTGTACTTTTTAAAAGTTTATTTTAATATGGTTGCATTTTTATGTCGGCAAAACCATCGACAAAAGTTTTTTATGAGCTTTTGATATTATAATTTCTAACGAAATTATAAACTACTTACTCTAATGAGCCATCAGTGAGAATCTCTGCTTGCCTGAGCAATCAGGCAGGGAACTCACGACCCTCCCGATTACCATCGGGCTACGACTACATTTCAAATATCTTGAGCCATCAGTGAGAACCCCTGCTTGCCTGAGCAATCAGGCAGGGAACTCACGACCCTCCCGATTACCATCGGGCTACGACTACATTTCAAATATATTGAGCCATCAGTGAGAATCGAACTCACGACCCCTTCCCTACCAAGGAAGTGCTCTACCCCTGAGCTACGACGGCTTGCTTAGGAGTTGATAGATGATAGTTGTTAGCTGACAGCCAATGACTATCAACTGTCAGCTAATATCTAACATCTCAAAAGAGCGGAAGACCGGGCTCGAACCGGCCACCTGAAGCTTGGAAGGCTACCGCTCTACCAAATGAGCTACTTCCGCTTGTTAATTTGATGATTTGATAATTTGGTAATTAGCCAATTAAGAAATCCCCTGATTTTAAAGAACTATACCATTATCAAATCATCAAATTAGATAATCATCAAATTGGTTTAGTGGGCAGAGTAGGTTTCGAACCTACGTACTCCGAAGAGAACAGATTTACAGTCTGTCGCCTTTAACCACTCGGCCATCTGCCCAAAACATTTTAAAGAGCCGAAAATTCCGGTCACCATCGGGACGACCTTATTACGAATCTCTGAGCCGAAAATCCCGATCTACATCGGGACGACCTTCCCGATTGATATCGGGATGCTCTACCATTGAGCTATTTCGAATACTGAGCCGAAAACTGGAGTCGAACCAGCGACCTACTGATTACAAATCAGTTGCTCTACCAACTGAGCTATTTCGGCATTTTAAAAGAACTCTTCCTGCGACCTTCCCGATATTAAATCGGGATGCTCTCCCAATCCCGATAGTTGTCGGGACTATTTCGGCAATATGAGCTTTCTCAAAAATTGTCTCTAATAAAAAGAACTGCTCCTCAAAAAGATGCACGGGTCTGTACCCCTTTTTTTGGGAAGGCAAAGGTAAGAGAAAATGATTAATACCAAAACTTTGATTTAATTTTTTTTCTATGATTTTTTAAAATGGACATAAACCATAAAAAAAGTCCCGCAAAACCTGCGGGACCATGTATTTGAAGGCGTAAAACTTATGCGGCCTGTTTTTCTTTTTTTCGTTTAATCTGGATGATCACAGCATCCATCGCTTCATCAAAACTTTCTTCAAAAGATTTTGAAGATTGTTTTACAAAAAATTCGTGTCGGGGAATATTCACTTTTATTTCGGCAACCTTATCTTTAATGGTGTGTACAACATTGTCAAGCTTTAGGTATATATCCACTTTGGTAATCCTGTCGTGAAATTGAGACAACTTACTGATCTTTTTTTCAATGTAAGCTATCAGCTTAGCATCTGCATCAAAATGCACAGTTTGGATGTTTACGTTCATAAATTTCAATTTAAAATGTGAAACAAAATAGGTTGGGTAGAGAGGCTACATAGGCTTCAAGGTGTTATTTAAAATATACTTAATTACCGGTTAATTTGAATAATGAAGTTAATACTTCAAACGTGCTTTTCAAAATAAAATTTCATCATGGAAAAAATATTTTCAGGCTTTGGGATGGGCATTTTTATAGGCCTCTTTAAGCTTCTCTATGCTATTGTGGGTATATACCTGCGTAGCCGCCAGGCTGCTGTGCCCCAGCAGTTCTTTCACAGCATTTAAATCGGCTCCGTTGTTGGTAAGATGGGTGGCAAAACTATGCCGTAAAATATGAGGACTCTTCTTGTCAATAGTGGTAACCAGCGATAAATACTTTTTAGTAATATCATATACATACCTGGGATACAATTGCCTCCCCTTGGCATTCAGCAATAAAAAGGGCAGATCTGCCTCGGGCCATTCTTTGGCTCTTGTTTGTATGTAATGCTGTATGTTTTCTCTTAAAGCATTGCTGATGGGTATCACCCGTTCCTTGTTACCCTTACCCAGTACTTTAATGGAAGTATTAGAAAGGTCTATATGCTGCACTTGTAGCTGGATCAGTTCTGCCAACCGGATTCCCGTGTTATACAATACCTGAAGCAGCATCCGCTCTGTATGACCTTGCCAGTTATCGGGAAATTCCACATGCTCAAAAAGCGTATCGATATCTTTCTTGTCAACAAACCTCGGCAAACGCTTGCCGTTCTTAGGAGAACTGATGACGGACATCGGGCTGGCGGTCAGCACTTCTTTTTTTACATGGTATTTAAAAAACGATTTCAACGCAGATATTTTCCGGTTGATAGTTTTAGAAGTATTTCCTTTTTCTTTAATGCTTGCCAGCCAGGTGCGTATATATGTTGGGGGAATAGAGTTGATATCTGATTCCTGGTAATTAACTTCAATGAAGCCGGCAAAGGCAACCAGGTCTGTTTCATATGAAACGATGGTATGCTTACTATATCTTTTTTGGTAAGTAAGGTAGTTGAGGAAATCCTTTATGTGGTATTGGATAGTGTGGGGCATAAAAAAACTGATAACCAAAGTTAATGTTTCTGGTTATCAGTTTAATATGTTGCTGGCTTAAAAAACCTGATTAATCAAATTTACCGGCTGCCATCTGCTGCTTGTAAATTGCCTTCAGCACTTCAGTACGGCGCCTGATTGATGGCTTAATAAAAGCTTGCCTTTCCCTTAATTGCAACAAGGTACGGCTCTTCTCAAATTTCTTTTTGTACTTCTTGAGTGCCTTGTCTATGTTTTCGCAATCTTTAGAATCGATAATAAGCATTGTATATACCTCCTTTATGTGATAAAATACCGCCATTTTTAAGTGGCAGGGCCGCAAAGATAAACCAAAATATTAAAAAAAGAAATTCTTACACAAAGATTTTCCGAAATTTGTGGCATGTTTACAGGAATTATCGAAACTACCGGTATTGTTAGCAAAATAGAACAATGTGGCAGCAATACGAGCTTCTACATCAAATCAACACTTTCTAGCGGCCTGAAAATAGATCAAAGCCTGAGCCACAATGGTGTATGTCTAACTGTTGAAGCAGTGGAAGCCGGCATACATAAAGTGACGGCCATTGACGAAACGCTCCAAAAAACCAGCCTCGGGTCTTTAAAGACAGGTGATTTAATAAATCTGGAACGTTGCATGCAAATGAACGGCCGGCTAGATGGGCATATTGTGCAGGGACATGTGGATGGCACAGCAGTGTGCAAAGGAATCGATGTAAAAGATGGAAGCACGGAGTGTAGCTTTGAATTTGATGAAAAATTTGCGTCACTTATTATTGAGAAAGGATCTATCACCCTTAATGGTATAAGCCTCACTATTTTCAATGTTTCAAAAAATGAATTTACAATAGCCATTATCCCCTATACAATGGAGCACACCAATTTAAAAGTGTTGAGAAAAGATGACCGGGTTAATATTGAGTTTGACATGATAGGCAAATATGTGAACAGGATTGCGTCATTAAAGTAAGTTTTTGAAAAGAACCCATTTTTTGACCGCTAGAATTATATTTTGACCATTAAATCTTTACATCCCTGCTATGCTGAGAAAAATTATCACCAATCCTTTTTTTGTTTTTCCTGCATTAGCATGTCTTGTATTTTGGCCATTAACCTTAGAGCTTTTTACATTTAAAAATGATGCCCTTACCTATTATTATCCTGTAAGAACTCTAATAAGCGATGCCTTGAATAATGGAGAACTTCCGTTATGGACTCCCTTTATTAATATGGGTTATCCCTTACATGCAGATATGCAGAGTGGCGCCTGGAACCCGGTAATATGGATCTTTAGTTTTTTGACCCAATATAGCCTGTCGGCCTTTCACTACGAATTCCTGTTTTATATAGCGATTGCCGGCATTGGCTTCTTCAATTTATGCAAAAACTTAGGCCATGGATTAGTCGTATCATTTGCCATGGCACTGGCTTACCAGTTCTCGGGCTTTATGATAGACAGTGTGCAGTTTTTTAACTGTATTAGTGCTGCAGCATATCTGCCATTTATTATTTTATTTTTCAGACAAACAATTATTCAAAGGAAATTAAAATATGTAATTGCGTTATCCTTTTTTCTTTTCCTGATGTTTACAGGTGGTTATCCTTCACTCTTCATTATTAACTGCTATACACTTGTTGGATATTTCGTATACTTTTATATAAAAGAAGATAAAAAGAAATTATTTGTTAAGAAGACATTCCCCCTATTGGCTTTATCAGCTTTATTATTTATTGCACTTAGTTCGCCTGCTATTATTTCCTTTGCACTTCACCTTGATGAAATAGCAAGAGGCAAAGGACAATCATTAGCAATAAACCTGGAGAATTCAATGAACCCCACAACCATGCTTTCCCTGGTATCTCCTTTTGGCACCACTGCAGCAAATGATTTTTTGAATTCTTCCATTTTGATGAGAAGTATTTACATCGGTATTATTCCACTTGTTTTTTTTGTACATTCTTTTTTAAACCCAGGATTGCGGCAAAACAAAGATCTCCGTTTTTATTTATTCATGGCCATTATCATGTTAATGATGGCCTGGGGAGAATTCTTTTTTGTAAGGCAGATAGCCTACTATATTTTGCCGTTGATGGATAGTTTCAGGCATCCTGCACTTTTTCGTTTGTTTACAATTTTCTTTATGCTGTTAATTGCTGCTGAGGGATTGCAGACATGGATTGACGGTAGAACTAATGAAGACAAAGTACTAAAAAGGATAATTGTCACACTTGGTATTGCTGCAATCCTGATAGTCATATCAGCTTTGTTATTTGAAGGAATAACCTTCAAAAACTTCATTACCCTCCCCACTAAACTAACCATGTTCTATGGAATGAATTTTAGTGAAAGGTTTCTTTTGCAACTGCCATTTATTATTCTGTTGTTATCAGCAACACTATTTATTATTAAAACAAGAAAAAATAAAAAATATCTTTTATGGATTGTGATCGTAGATCTTTTTTTTGCAACACAACTGAACATTTCAGTCACAGTTATTGGTGCTAAAAGTTATAAAGAGGTAATAAATATTATGAATCGTAATGCTGAAAAATTCCCTTTACCTGATAAAAGATCTATTGAAGAGAATATAGCGGAATTAAACAAAGGTGAATACGTTGCAAGCCCGCTACCATATGAAAAAAAGATTGGTCGTACAGATGTTTTTATCACTCCAGGAAATCTTTCAAGACAGGATAGTTTTTATTATTCATCAATAAGAACTACTCTTTTTAAGCACCCAGTCTTATTCTTTAATGATAGCTTTATTACAAATAATTCAGACTCAGCTATTATTACCAGAATATCTTCTAATACAATAATGGCAGAAACATTTTCTAAAAATGAGCGCATGCTGATTTTACAACAAAACTATTATCACGGATGGAATGTGTGGATTGATGGAAAAAGATCAGCAATAAAAACTGCCTACATCAGCCTGATGAGCGTGGTTGTACCAGCAGGAAAACATACAATCAAATTTTGCTACCAGCCTACCCTTGTTGTTTATTGTTTCTATGTTTCTATCGCAACATTAATTCTGATGGCTGTATTATTTATATTTCTTTCTTTTTCAAAATACAAATCAGTGAAACTCCAACAGGGAAACTGACCTCTCTTAGCAGAAATAATTCAAATGAAAAAATACATTTTAATACTACATTTACCCAGGAAGCAGTTTTATACAATTCAAAATCTGACTTGCCATCTTTTGTCCCGGAGGAAAAGACAGCGCCGACCTTTCTTGCTACAAAAATGGGCAAAAAAAGCAGGCTGTTAAAATAGGTTGATTCTTTTATTGAGAAATTATTTACAGCTTCTATACGTTTGTGTAATTCTTTCTTTGAATAGCGCCTGAAATGCCTGTTCACCATATCATGGTTACTCCATAAAGACTGAAATGCGGGAACTGTTATACAAACGATTCCCTGCACTTTGCAAACCCTTTGTATTTCTCTTAAAGCGGAGGCATCATCTTCTACATGTTCAATAACATCAAAAGCACAAACAAGGTCAAAACTATTATCGGCAAAAGGCATCGACAGAACAGAAGCATCTGTTACATTCATTCCCTTTGATCTTAAATGATCAATAAAAACAGATTCATTTTCAACAGAAGTAACTGCTCCAAATTCTTCCAGCCATTTGGAAGAAGCCCCGCCTGCGGCTCCTATATTCAATATTGTAAGAGAACAGCCTTTGATATGTTTGTGAAGAAAATAAAGAATGATCTTTTGCCGCACAACAAACCACCAGTGTGCGTTTTCCAGTTGCACGTATTGTTGTACAAATTCTTTATTCATGAACAAGGTTTCCGTTAATGATCTTTGATCTTACAATGTAAAGAGGCCGTTGTTTTACCTGGAAAAATATCCTTAAAATATATTCTCCAATAATACCTAAAGAGAGTAATTGCACCCCGCTAAATAGCACAATGGCAAAAATGAGTGCGGTAAACCCTTCGGGAACGGTACCATACACCAATTTCTTATAAACAGTAACTCCCAGGTAGAAAAGCGAGATCAATACAGAAATAAAACCAATGACGCCTATAAACCTTATTGGCACTTCACTAAAATTAAAAAGACCATTAAAAGCCAGTTTAAATAAAGACCGAAAGGAATATTTGCTGCTGCCATTTTTGCGAAGATCCCGGTTGTATTCAAGACCTGCCTGACGGAAGCCTACCCAACTACGGAGGCCACGTATATACCTGCTTTCTTCAGGCAATTTATTTAATTCATCCACCACTCTTTTGCTAACCAGTGAAAAATCTCCGGCATCTAAAGGCATTTTAATATTGGAGAAACGCTTGAGCAAGCGATAGTACATCTTGTAACAGATATTTTTCAGCAATCCTTCCTTACGGTTTTGACGAATGCCATATACTACATCATAACCACTTTCCATTTTTGCAATAAAATTAGGCAGTAATTCCGGGGGATCCTGCAGGTCGCCATCCATGATAAATACAGCATCCATTGAACTCGGCACATTGGCAAGCCCGGCCGTAATAGCCATTGCATGACCGAAGTTTCTCGACAAAAAAATGGCTGAGTAGTTTTGCTTCCCGCTGATATTGTCATGCAACAGCTGTGCAGTACAATCAGTACTTCCATCATCAATTAATAATACACTGGTATTAACAGCATTATTGCTTGCTAATTTTTCTAAACGGTCAAATAATTCAGGAAGCACCAGTGCCTCGTTATATAATGGGACCAGTATGAGAATATTATTAAGCTTACCCATATAAATGAAGATACGATAAAGCAATGTTTGTTTTCAACAGCAACCCATTTATTATATGGTTTTCCCTTTCATTGCAGATGCGATCGCTTCATCCATCACTCTTTCAGCATAGGGCCTGCTGATATCATTCAGCGCTTCCGTTTTGGTATGAATGAGGTCTTTGTCGTCCATCGTTACAGAAAGTTGCAGCGCCTGCATCGCATTGGCTGTTTCCAACAATTCTTCTTTTGACAGCAGTGTGGCATTTTTTTGCAGGAATCGTTCTGTAGTTTTTAATAATTGCTCTCCCTCGCTTCTTGCTTCGGCGAGCGCCCTTGCAGCAATATCACCTTTTGCATGGGTGATGGAATCCATCAGCATCTGTTCTACTTCTTCATCTGTTAACCCATATTGGGGTTTTACTTCTATGCTTTGCTCTACACCACTCCTGAGTTCTTTTGCAGCTACCGTAAGTATACCATCTGCGTTAATCAAAAAGCTCACTTCCACTTTTGGCAATCCTGCAGGCATCCCCGGAATGCCGGTCAGGTTAAATTCTGCCAGCTTTCGGTTGTCAGCCACTAAATCTCTTTCGCCCTGAAAAACACTTATGCGCATACTTGCCTGTCCATCTATTTGTGTAGTATATTGCCTGGAAGCCTTTGTGGGAATTTTAGCATTACGAGGTATCAATACATCCATTAATCCGCCGGAAGTTTCAATTCCCAGGCTCAAAGGCGTAATATCCAGCAGCAATGTGTCTTTATTATTTCCTGCTAAAATATCTGCCTGGATGGCGGCGCCTAATGCAACCACTTCATCAGGGTTAACCGTATCATTTACTGGTTGACCAAAAAATGCACTAACGGAATCTTTCACCAGCGGAACACGGGTGCTACCACCCACCATAACTACTGTCTGTATATCGGTAGTTTTAAGGCTCGCATCTTTCAGCGCCTTACGGCAACTAGTAATTGTTTTTTCTACCAATGGTTTAATTAGCTCATTAAATTCTTCCCTGCTTAATTCAAGTGTGTCATCGTTAAGTGTGGTGCTGAATTGCTCGTTAGCCGATAAATGTATTTTCGCTTCCTCTGCCTTTAACCTTAATGATTGTGCCAACGAATGATTTTCCCTTAGTTCATCCTGGGTAATACCTGCTTTG
>JBBSKH010000070.1:0-18642 GCA_038256495.1 Chitinophagales bacterium | reverse complement strand
CGTTTTCCAACTGGATCTTATTTTTGCTGATATAATAATCCGGGTAGGTATTACGTAACTTCTTGATGCTTTTTTTAGTGTGTGCAAGATGCGTAAGGAACAACGCAATACCAATCAATGCATCCCTGCCATAATGTAACTTAGGAACAATAATGCCGCCGTTGCCTTCTCCACCAATAACGGCATTTACTTCTTTCATTTTATTCACCACGTTCACTTCTCCAACAGCGCTGGCAAAATATTCTCCACCATGTTTCAGGGTAATATCTTTTAAGGCTTTGGTGCTAGATAAATTACTAACGGTATTGCCTTTCTCTTTACTTAAAATATAATCGGCCACCGCCACTAAAGTATATTCTTCGCCAAACATACTGCCATCTTCGCATACAAAGCAAAGCCTGTCCACATCAGGATCTACAGCAATACCAAGGCTTGCTTTCTGCTTTACCACTTCCTGGCTTAGCCCGGTTAAATGCTCTGGCAATGGCTCGGGGTTATGGGCAAATTTTCCATTTATCTCTTCATTAAGCACCGTAAATTTTGTTACGCCCAAGGCCGTTAAAAGTGCAGGCACCGCAGTTGCACCGGTGCTGTTTACTGCATCTACAACAATGGAGAAATCTGCTTCAGCAATAGCTTTTGCATCTACCCATTTGTAAGACAATATTTTTTTAATATGCTCATCAAGCATATCATCGTTCTCAGTTACCGTTCCCAGTTTATCAACCGCTGCAAAATTAAATTTTTCTTCCTCCGCCATTTTAAGGATGAGTGCGCCTTCTTCCGCTCCAATAAATTCACCTTTACTATTCAATAATTTCAGGGCATTCCATTCTTTTGGGTTGTGGCTGGCAGTAAGAATAATTCCGCCATCGGCTTTCAAGTGGGTTACCGCCATTTCCACCGTAGGTGTGGTACTGAGGTCAAGATCTATTACATCAATCCCTAATCCATTCAACGTTGCAATTACCAACTGCTTTACCATCATTCCACTAATTCTGCCATCCCTGCCCAGTACAATTTTTTTATGTGCATTGGCAGCAGCCGGTTTTCCCTGTTGCAACACCCAGGTGCCGTAGGCTGCAGAAAATTTTACTACATCCAGCGGGGTAAGGTTATCGTTGGTGGTGCCACCTATGGTGCCTCTTATTCCTGAAATACTTTTTATGAGCGACATGCTTCGTTTTTTATGGACAGCAAAGATAGTAAACAGTTAGCATTCGCCTGGCCGGTAACCTGCACTAAGCATTGTCGCATTTATATGGCGTAAGCCCTACCTGTTTGTAGAAAATATTATCAGATGCAAATTTTACAGGGTAGTGGCTATCCCTGAAGATGGCGTACCTACGGCACGCAAGCCGGCTTTTAAAAAATGTAATTGCTACAAAGATAAAGCCCCGATGGGGCAATACGATAAGCTAAGGGTTGTCAGGCTGAGCTTGTGGAAGCCGGTGCTATTTTTTGCACAACCCGCCTTCGACAGGCTGCCTCAGGCTGACGGCTTTTCAAATTGCATAACTTAAAGACATTGCCCGATGGTTCAAAATAGTTGGAACAATTTTAAATGCACCCCTGAACTGGTGCATGCCCCGTATATCACATCAATTATTCAGTCGTAGACTTTAACTTTGCGGAATGCAAGCAAACTGGTTTAAAGATTGGTTCAATTCTCCCTACTATCATCAGTTATATTTTAACAGGGACAAAACGGAGGCGGAAGCGTTTATCAATAAACTTATCCATTACCTGCAACCACCGGCGGGTGCTACCATGCTGGATGTAGCCTGCGGCAAAGGACGCCATTCTATGCAACTTGCCGGCAAAGGCTTTGATGTTACCGGCATTGACCTGAGTGTAGATAGTATACGGGAGGCCTTAACGCACGAATCAGCCAACCTGCACTTTTACAAGCACGATATGCGGCTGCCTTTCTGGATAAATTATTTTGATTATGCCTTTAATTTCTTTACCAGCTTTGGCTATTTCAATACCCAAAGAGAAAATGATAATGCCATCCGTACCATCGCTCAATCTTTAAAAACAGGCGGCACATTTGTGATGGATTACCTGAATGTGCACTATTCTGAAGACCATACAGAACACCAAAGTGAAAAAGAAATTGATGATGTGAATTTTATCATTACTAAGTGGTATGATGAAACACATTTTTACAAAAAAATAATAATAGAAGACGAAAGCCAGCAAGTACCCTTTACCTATACGGAGAAAGTTGCCAAATTTAACCTCGGCGATTTTACTGAAATGTTTGCCTACCAGGGAATGCAGATACAAGAAGTATATGGCGACTATAATTTCGGGCATTATGATATCAGGAAATCGCCGCGGCTGATCATGATCGCCAAAAAAATGGCAAAATAAATACTGCTATTTATTTGCTGTTGTTCACCAGCATCCACCTCGCTGTTTCATAAATTGCTGTAGTTAACAGCGACATTTTTTTTACAACAGAATCTCTTTGTGGGGCAGTTAGAGGGGGCAGGCCATTTCTTACGGGAACCAACTCATCTTTTTGTATCCTGATATTTTTTCGATAAAAATAATCATCATTCACCACACCAATCCAGCCCGGTGCATGATAAATAATAAACGCAGCATGCTGGCTGTTAGTAGAATCAAGCAGGTTTCTACCAAGGGTAGTGTTCAGGTAAGGTTGTTGCAACATACCTGCAACCGTGGGCAATACATCTATCTGAGATACAGCCTCCCTTCTTAACTGTGGAGAAAGCAACATAGGTGCATAAAACAACAAGGGAACATGTTCTTCTGCCAGGCGCTGCTCCGTCCATGCATTGGGATAGATGGCCGTTGCGTCACCCTCTACTCCATGATCGCCCACGAATACAAAGATGGTATTGTCAAAATATTTTTCTTTGGAAGCGGCTTCTATAAAATTTTTGAAACAATAATCGGTATAAGCAAAGGCATTGTATTCTTTCAAAGATTCGAAGCCATATTTTTTCAATGTATCCAGGGGAATATCTTCTTGAAAAAAAGGCTGGTCCTCTTCAGGGATTACAAAGGGCCGGTGATTATCTGCTGTTTGAATAATACTGAAGAAAGGCTTGTTCAATGCGGCCATGTGCTGGTTGGCTTCCAGGAATAAATTCTTATCGCTGATGCCCCAAACATTTACTTTGGGCGATTTATAACTTCCTTCCTCGAATATCCTGATACCATTTATATTTTTTACCAGGCCAGAAAAATTATTGAACTGGCTTCTGCCGCCAATAAAATACATTTTCTCATAGCCCTCAAAATCATTGATGATGCTGCGTTGTTTTACAGACGCTTCGTTCCGGGTAGAGAACTTGCTCAACTGCACATCTGGTATGCCGGTTAGGGTTGCAAATACCCCGCGGGCTGTACCAAACGTGGGAGAAAAACAGCGTTCGAAAAAAATCCCGTCCTTTGTCATCTGGTTAAAAAAAGGCGTACTGTTTAAAGGGTTACCACTCATGCTGCTTTTATACATGCTGAAGCTTTCGCAAATAACCAGCACCACATTCGGCTGACTCTCTAATGCCTTACTGCCGGGATGTCCCAGCCGCCTGTAGCTGTATGGAGCAGCCCCCTTTTTTCTCAGGTTTAAAAAATCATTCATCACAGGGTAATAGTTGTGTGACTTATTGTTGTACACCGGATCTCTGAAACGCAGGGTAGTGAAGAAATTCTGCATGGGATTAAGCGCCAGGTTGCTTTTAAAAGCATCATTCAAACTGAATGCACGGAAAAAATTCAGCGGCTGTACGGTAAAAAAACCATACATGAACCAGCACAAAATTAGTAAGGCCGCAAGGTGCCAGCGACGGCGGTAGTCAAACTTATGAATATTAATATTCTTCCCTTCTACACCAACATGTGTTCGTTTAAACATCCACACCATCATCATTACAGCACCGGCCAGGCCAATCAGTATCCAGATAACAGGATAGCTCTGCCACACCATCTGCAGCGATTCTTTGGGATCCTCTGCAAAGATGAGTGCATCTGCATTCAGCCTTGCATTTACATATGCGAACTGCCCGAAATCTGCTCCATAAAAAAATAATACCAGCAGTGTTATGATACCAAGGTATGCCGACCAGAAGCGTTTGGCACCCTCGCTGTTAAAAGGCGACAATCTTTTGAATATTGATAATAATGTTATAGGAAAAAGTATGAATGATATCCAGCGCAGATCGTACTTTAGGCCAAGCCAGAAAGATGAGAACAAATCTAAAAGCGCCAGCTCTTTTGGTTTAAAAAAAATAACGGTAGCAATTCTAAAAGCTGTGAAAATAAAAAGATAGATTAAAAATAATTTAACGATCCATTGAATCGTTTTAGATACTTTCCATTTAATGAACATAATGACAGATCCTTTTCAACTTTTAGAATTGCCAATCTTTGGCTATGAATAATTAAAGGGCAGCGCCGGTAAACATAAACCTGATTTACTGGCGAAGCATCCCATATTTTACAATACAATATAAGGCACGTATACCATCCTTCCACCCTATTTTTTTTCCTTCCTCATAGGTTCTTCCATAATAAGAAATTCCAACTTCGTAAATTCTTATACCTTTTACCCTCGCTATTTTTTGTGTAACCTCGGGCTCAAATCCAAATCGCTTTTCCTTCAATAAAATACCTTTTAAAATTTCTGCCCTAAAAACCTTGTAACAGGTTTCCATATCCGTTAAATTAAGATTTGAAAACATGTTTGAAAAAAAAGTTAGAAAATGATTGCCGATGGTATGCCAGAAAAATAGCACCCTGTGAGGCTTTCCACCCATAAACCGGCTGCCGTAAACCACATCCGCCATGCCGTCTTCAAGTGGCTGCAGCAGTTGCCTGTAATCATTCGGATTGTACTCAAGATCTGCATCCTGTATGATAATGTAATCGCCGGTGGCGCTTGCAATGCCTGTGTGCAATGCTGCCCCTTTGCCCTGGTTTATGCTATGACTGAATATTTTTAATTCCAGTTCCGGGTATCGGTTCTTGTATTGTTCAAGTTGTTGTAAAGTTCCGTCTGTAGAATAATCATTTACTATAACAAGCTGCTTTTTAATTCCATTCTGCAATTCTACAAGCCTTATTTTATCCAGGGTAACGGCCACAGTTTTCGCTTCGTTAAAAACGGGCATTACGATAGAAAGGGTCTTCATCTTAAGATAATTGAATATGTTTTACTATTATAGAATGGAATAATTACGATATTTGCAAAAGTAGATAAAGTAAATAAGAAACAGGCATTCACACATCCTTACTATGAAAGCAGGGAATATTTCCAATTTTGAATTTTTACTAAATGACAGATATACTGATAGACCTGGACAAATACCTGTTCTTAAAAATAAACCGCGACTGCCAGAATAGTTTTTTAGATACAATAGCCCTGTTTTTAAGGGAATCGAAGATCTGGGTGCCGCTATATCTTTTTATGCTGCTCTTTGCACTTTTTAATTTTGGCAAAAAAGGATGGATCTGGATTCTCTACACTATCGCTACAGCGGCTGCAACAGATTTCATTAGCAGTAAAATTTTAAAAGCATTGTTTGGAAGACCGAGGCCTTGTTTAGATGAATCTTTTTTTAGCCAGGTAAGATTACTTGCGTCTTACTGTGGTGGCAACGGCAGTTTCCCTTCTTCACACGCTGCTAATCATTTTGGCCTCGCCATGTTTTTCTTTATTACACTCAGGCATATTGCACCCAAAACTATGTGGTTGTTTTTTGTTTGGGCAGCGGCAATTTGTTTTGCGCAGGTGTATGTAGGTGTGCATTATCCATCTGATATTGTGGGAGGCTTCCTTACCGGTTCACTTATTGGCTGGTTTACCGGGACTCTTTATAACAAAAAAAACGGCCCCATCCAATTGTAAGCTACCATTCTATGAAGAAAATATACTGGGTTTTTGCTGCATTGATAATAGTTTATCTCATTGGTTTCGGTATAAACATCATGGATATTGATGCATCCCAATATGCCGGCATGAGCCGGGAAATGATGCAGTCTGGAAATTACCTGCAAATATTTGAATTTGGTAAAGACTATTTAGACAAACCTCCTTTCTTGTTCTGGATGAGTTCACTTAGTATGAAACTCTTTGGCATCAATAATTTTGCATATAAATTACCTTCGTTCCTGTTTGCCTTATTTGCACTTTACTCCACTTATAAATTTTGTTTGCTTTATTATAAAAAAGAAATAGCAGTATTAGCTGCCCTTGTGCTGGCATCCTGCCAGGCTTTTTTTCTTATAAACAATGATGTAAGAACAGATACTATTTTAATGAGTTTTGTAATTTTTATCATTTGGCAGCTTGCCTTGTGGTACAATACCAACAAGTTCATATATTTTGTAGCAGGTTGTGCAGGCATTGCAGGAGGCATGCTTACGAAAGGGCCGATAGCATTGCTTATACCTGCTTTTGCGTTTGGTTCGCATTTTATTTTAAAGCGAAACTTTAAAGTATTTTTTCGCTGGCAATACCTGGCAGGCATCCTCATCATAGCAGCATTACTCGTGCCTATGGGTATTGGCTTGTATCAGCAGTTTGATGCTCATCCCGAAAAAATAGTAAATGGAAAAACCGGTGTTTCAGGCTTACGGTTTTTCTTCTGGACCCAAAGTTTTGGACGTATCACCGGCGAATCTGCATGGAACAACAACGCCAATATCTTTTTTCTTTTTCAAAACCTACTCTGGGGTTTTCTACCCTGGATATTTGCTTTTATTGCTGCATTTATTGCTGAAATAAAGAAAATCATTCGTAATAGAGGAAAAATAAAAGCAGGAGAAGAATGGATTTGCATGGGCGGCTTTATACTGGGTTATCTTGCCCTGGGAAGCAGTAAATACCAGTTGCCCCATTATATTTATGTTACGCTGCCACTGATGGCTATCATTACTGCAAAATTTTTATATCGTATTTGTTTAGAGCAGGCCTATCCCAGCTTGTTGAAAGTGCTGGAAAAAAGCCATTTCGTAATTTTTCTTTTATTATGGATACTATTGTTATCGCTGTTGATCTATGCATTTGCAGCGCCGCTATGGATAAGCATTGCAGCCACCGCAGCATTTGCAGGATTTCTTTTCCTTTTCTATAAAAAAAAGGCCGCTACCTATTTTATTCAGATGAGTCTTTACACTATTATTTGCGTAAACCTTTTTTTAAACGCATGGGTATATCCGTCTATTCTAAATTACCAGGCAGGCAGCAATATAGGCAGTTGGATCCTGGAAAATAAACTGCCGGAAAACAGCACATTTACCTATAAAGATAAACTCTGGCATTCACTGCGTTTTTATGCAAATGCAGATTTTGCACATAAAGACTCAAGCATGCAGGTAAACGCCGGCGATTACCTCATTATGCCAAAAGAAAACCTGGCCGAACTGCAACAGGCAAACGAGACATTTGAAATTTTATATGAAACAGGTTCTTACAAAGTTTCTCAATTAAAGTTATCTTTTATAAATCCGGCCACCAGAGTTAAAGTGTTGACCCCTTTTGTAGTTATAAAAATTAGATAGCGTTTCATTACATCGTTCTATCTTTATATTAACCAGGTTAACCCCACAATAAAAAGATATAAAAGAAAATACACAATGACCAATATTTTAATACTACTTTTTCTGATTATCTTAAATGCCCTTTTCGTTATGACGGAAATGGCTTTGGTGAGTGTGAGAAAGGGGAAACTGGAGATCCTTAAAAATAAGGGTAGCATAAAGGCTGCCACTGCGCTGAAACTGGCCGAAAACCCTGATAAATTTCTTTCTACGGTGCAAACGGGCATAACGCTTATTTCTATCCTTACGGGTTTGTATAGCGGCAAAAATTTCAGCGAGGGCGTAGAAGATTCTCTGGCGAAAATTACTTTGCTGCAACCTTATGCGCATACACTTGCGCAAGGCCTGGTAGTGGTAATTGTAACATTCGTGTCCATTATTTTTGGTGAGCTCATCCCTAAGCGAATTGCATTGCTTCGTCCACAGAAGATATCGATGTTTGTAGCAGGACCTATGAATGTGCTGAGCAAGCTGGCTTATCCTGTGGTAGGGCTCTTATCCTTTATCTCCAACCTCATCTTCAGGTTATTAAAAATAAAAACGCACAGCGATAGTGCTGTAACGGAAGAGGAGATCAAAGCAATGATTTCTGAGGGCAGCGAGCACGGATCAATTGAGGAAGGCGAAAAAGTGATCATTGAAAGGGTATTTCATTTGGGCGACCGGAGTATTACCTCGCTGATGACGCACCGCACAGATATTGTTTGGTTTAACGTAAATGATACCGTTGAAGATATCAGGAAAAAAGAAGAAGATTTTCCTTTTAGTACTTACCCGGTTTGTGAAGATTCGGTGGATGACATTAAAGGCCTTATTTCTATTAAAGACCTGTTTAAGGCAGACTCACGGACACCATTAGGCGCAATAGCCAGGCCCGCATTATTTGTACCGGAAAACAACAAGGCTTACCAACTGCTGGAAAAATTCAAATCAAGCAAGATACATACCTGCTTCATCGTAAACGAATATGGAACCCTGGAGGGGATGATTACCCTAAACGATATACTGGAAGCTATTGTGGGCGATGTGCCACAAAGCGGGCAGGAAGAATACGAGATAGTAAAAAGAGATGACGGCACCTACCTGGTAGATGCTCAGATTCACTTTTATAATTTCCTCAGTTATTTTGAAAAGGCCGACTGGATGAACCAGGAAGACCAGGACTTTGACACAGTAGCCGGTTTTGTTTTACACGAGCTGGAACATATTCCCGGCACCGGCGAAAAATTTGAATGGAAAAATTTCATTTTTGAGATAATAGATATGGACGGACAGCGGATTGACAAAGTGCTGGTAACCGTAACCTCCGACCCGGAGGATGATACCGAGGAAGATTAGAACCGAAGCTCTGCTGATGCAGCTGGATTCAGCAATTTGGTACTCTTGCGTTCGCCATTCACAATTACATGCACCAATCCCATTTGCTGGGGTTCGAACTCATACAAAAGATTATTTTGAATACCTACACTGGCCGGTTTTTCTACTTGTTTCGCTTCAAAGTAACTGTAGATACCTTCCTCAATTTGCTCGTAGCCCAGGTATTGTAAAGCTACCTTTTTGCCATCTGCCGTAATACTAAAATGGCGTTGCACATAGTCGTTCACCAGCTTATCCATCGCCTTCCGGTCAGCAGGATTCAACAAGTCAACATGCACTTTGTAAGTACTGCGCAGGGCTTTTTCAAAATCATCGGTAAATAATTTACAGCTTACTTCCAGGGATTTTTCCTTTGCATTATGTTCTATTTCTATCACACTAACAAAGATGGGATGGGTAAAACCCGAAAGGGTAAACAGGCATATTGCCGGCACAAAAAACCACTTATATAAAAAACTGACCATAGCGCAAAGAGAAGGTTTATTACCGTTATATTTGACGAAATTTGAAAACGAAGTTACCATTATAGGGTCAAGTGCAACTACTGTATGAATGATTTTGCATTTTATTTTGAAATTGGCTGGAAACACATCGTAAGCAAAGATGCACTAGATCACCAGCTATTCATATTGGCACTTGCTGCCATTTTTTTGTTGAATAACTGGAAACAAGTGCTGATATTGGTTACCGCATTTACCATTGGCCATTCGCTTACCCTGGCCTTGAGTGTGTATGATCTGGTGCGTATCAGCAGCAAATGGGTAGAATTCCTTATACCGCTTACTATTGTTGTAACGGCGTTCTTTAATTTGTTGCAAAAAGATTTCAGTAAGAGTTCCCTACGGCTTAATTACCTGCTGGCTTTGTTCTTTGGGTTGGTACATGGGCTTGGTTTTGCCAATACCATACGGTTTATGCTGGCAAAGAACGAAGGGGTAGCGCTGCCGCTTTTTAGTTTTAATGTGGGATTAGAAGCGGGACAGGTATTGGTAGTGGGATTTATTTTACTAACGAGCTACCTCATAGTAAATAAAGCAGGGCTGCCACGAAAGGTATGGGTATGGACATTATCGTTGGGAGCATTGGTTACAGCCGCTGTTATTTGTGCAGAAAGGTGGCCGCTTTAAAAGAATGAAAGTCCTTTTTATATTAATCAAAATCAAAAGATGAAACAATTATTTTCGATTTTCTTACTGGCATCAGTTGGCTTGTGCAGCCATGCGCAGGATGTAAAGAACAATCCAGGCAGTAATCACGGCAACCGGTTTGAACAGTTGGGAACCATACTGCCAACACCAAATGAATACCGCACTGCAAGCGGTGCTCCCGGTAGCAAATACTGGCAGCAACGCTGCGATTACGATATCGTTTGCGAACTGGATGAACCCAACAGGAAACTAACCGGCAAAGAAACCCTTACGTATTATAACAACTCTCCAGATGTACTCACCTACCTATGGCTACAGCTTGACGAAAACCAACACAGCACGACCAACAACTCCGGTTTTGAAACGAGTAATTATATGCCAAGGGCTTTAACGGAAGATATAATAGACCGCATGACGGATAATACCGATAAAGCATATGGTCACAACATTACCAAAGTAACGAATGCTACCGGTGCGGCTTTAAAATATACCATCAACAAAACAATGATGCGGGTAGAACTGCCACAGCCGTTAAAGCCCGGTCAGCAGTTTGTTTTTAAAATAGACTGGAACTACTTTATATCCGACCGTATGAAATACGGCGGCCGCGGCGGTTACGAATATTTTCCCGGCGATGGCAATGACATTTACACGATGACGCAGTGGTTCCCACGGCTATGTGTGTACAGCGATTTTCAGGGCTGGCAAAACCACCAGTTTGCAGGAAGTGGTGAGTTTGCGCTGGTGTTTGGTAATTACAAGGTAGCCATGACGGTACCTGCAGACCACGTGGTTATGTCAACCGGCGAAGGACAGAACTACGCTCAGGTACTTTCTGCTAAAGAATTGGCACGCTGGCAACAGGCACAAACTGCAAAAGATGTAATTGAAATAGTTACGTTGGCTGAAGCCAAGGCCAGAGAAAAGCAAAAATCAACCCAAAAGAAAACATGGATATTTAAAGCAGACATGGTGCGTGATTTTGCATGGGGCAGCAGCCGCAAATTTGTATGGGATGCAATGCCGGCAAATGTAGAAGGCAAAAAAGTAATGTGCATGAGCGCTTATGGAAAAGAAGCCTACAACCTGTACCGTAAGTTCAGCACAAAGGCAGTAGCACATACTATTAAAACCTATTCAAAATTCACTATCCCTTACCCATACCCTGTTGCACAAAGTTTGGAAGCTGCTAACGGCATGGAGTACCCGATGATCTGCTTCAACTATGGCCGTTGCGAAGATGATGGCACTTATAGTGAAGGTACCAAGAACGGTATGCTGGGTGTGGTGATACACGAAGTGGGACACAACTTCTTCCCGATGATTATTAATAGCGACGAAAGGCAGTGGACATGGATGGACGAAGGCCTGAACTCTTTTGTTGAATACCTCACCGAAGAGTTATGGGACAACAAATTCCCTGTGAGCAAAGGACCGGCTTATAAGATCATCGATTATATGAAGCTGCCTAAAGACCAATTGGAGCCTATTATGACCAACAGCGAAAACATCATCATGTTTGGGCCAAATGCATACAGCAAGCCTGCTACCGGTTTAAATATTTTAAGGGAAACCATAATGGGCAGGGAACTATTTGACTATGCATTTAAAGAATATGCAAAGCGCTGGGCGTTTAAACATCCTACGCCTGCCGACCTGTTCCGCACTATGGAAGATGCCAGCGCAGTAGACCTTGACTGGTTCTGGAGAGGCTGGTTCTACGGAACGGAGCCTTGCGATATTGCGCTTGATACAGTAAAATGGGCAGTACTTAGCAAAGAGCCTGTACCAGACAAAGAAGCATCTACTTCAAACCGTACAATACCTCTGGCAAAACCAATCCTGAACAGTTTTGAAGATGTCTCCAAGATCAGGAACAGGGAAGACAAGAAGTTACAGTTTGCCGTAGATGCGGATACAAGCCTGCGTGATTTTTACTGGCGCTACGCCAGGGACCTGGCAAAATTAGACAATACCTCTTTTAACGTAACTTCTACCTCTGAAGCTGTTGATAATTACAGCCTGCCCGAAACACAGGCCATTGCAGGAAATGTGAACATGTATGAACTAACGTTTAGCAACAAAGGCGGACTGGTAATGCCTATCATCATTGAATGGACATTTAAAGATGGCAGCAAAGAGGTAGACAGAATTGATGCACAGGTTTGGCGCAAGAACGAAAATAAAGTGGTTAAAACATTTATCAAGCGCAAAGAAGTAGCGTCTATTAAATTAGATCCTATGAGGGAAACAGCAGATATTGATGAGAAGAACAATCTTTGGAACGTGGATGCCACCCCATCAACCTTCCAGTTATTTAAAGAAAGAGCCCGTGCAGCCAGGGGAGCCTCGGGTGGTAATAACCCAATGCAGAAAGAAATAAAATAGCTCATCAACACGAGAAAAGCCGAATCTTTACTGATTCGGCTTTTTTTCGTCGAAAAATTTTTTTTTGTAAAATATTCCCCCATACTTTTACAAAACCTTAGGTCATTTACAAATGGCTTAAGAAAAACCTCTAATTCCAATCCTCTCCAATATCGCTATCTCTATTAAGTAACATCTTAACTGTGTGTTCATTTATTAGTGTAACTACTCCATAGTATCCTGGCCATTTTTTTTACCTCATTTCTAAACCACACTATTATGAAAAGTATTACACTTTTATGCGCATTATTATTGGCCCATGCAGCCATCAACGCTCAAAGCAACCCATGTCCCGATATTCAATCGCACGGGTTTTCACCAATTTCCAGTTCGGGCTCTAACTGTACTTCAAAAGTATTTGCCTATGCTACGGGGGATGTAAACTCCCAAAAAAGTTTACTAATAACAGTATATGCCGGAGCAGTAACACCAGCCAACATTGTGGCTGAAACCTGCAACATTGTGCCTGCTAATAGCCCAAGCACCTATTACGAGTCTGGCTCTTTTACTGTTGCTTGTGACGCACCAATTACCTACGTATTAAGACGTGGCACTTCCAGCAACGGTCAGTGTGGCGGTGGCGAGTGCGGAATCACCATTAGTATACAGGGTGGCCCTCTTCCAATTAAGCTTGGCGTTTTTTCTGCTCAAAGAAATAATAACATGGTGTTGCTGAGCTGGAAATCAGAATCAGAAATCAATGCAAAAAGTTTTGTTATTCAACGTAGCGTTAACAACGTATTCAAAGATATCGCCACAATAGCAGCCACCAATCTTTCAAATGGTAGCTCTTACAGTTTTACAGATATGAAACCTGAGCAATCATTATCATCTTACCGCCTAAAGATGATTGATATTGATGGTTCTGTGGCCTATAGCGAAACCAGGGTAGTTAAGGCATCAGCAGCTGTTAGTGATTTTATCATTTTTCCAAATCCTAACCGAGGCAATGCTAAGGTTACTGTTTACGACGTTTCATCTCCCACCGACGTTCAACTTATTGATCAGGCTGGTCGTGTAATAAAAGCGGTTAGTTTGAAAAATAGCAATACCATAGACTTTAATAATTTACAAACCGGTATGTATATTATAAGAGTGGTAAATAAAACCACGGGCGAAACTTCGACCCAAAAACTTAACGTGGTTAACTAATTCACACAAAAAAAAACAGGATGCAATGTAATATTGCATCCTGTTTTTTTTATAGGTTTTTTACTTTTCTACATCCCGGTTCTGCCATCTCTTATGGCACCTTTCTTACCTTTATTCTTTCGTTCCCATTCCAACATTTCGGGTGTTTTTTCTATTTTCCTTTTTTCATTTGAATTTGCAATAGTAGCTGCGTCTTTCTTTCCAGTCACAAGATTATTCCGTTCCCACTGCTCGGTTTTAACCACCATGCCACCCTCGTAATAACGCCATTCACCTTGCTTAACACTATACTGTTCTGCCTTCACTACCCGCAGTTCTACAATCTCATTACTGCCGGTGCCGTATACTGCAATGGTATCGTAAGGGTGCTCCGGATCGTAACCCCGCCAGCTTTCATCCCTAATGGGATCACCTACAAAACTATAATATTGCTGCAGGCCATCCTTACCGCCACGCTTGTACTGCTCAACCGCAATCAGGTCGCCCTGAAGGGTATATTTTCTCCAATAGCCTTCTTTGTTGCCATGCAGGTAAACACCTTCTTCTTCATAACCGGACTCGCCACGCAGCTCTTCTACCTGGTTTACCCAGCGGCCCTCTTTCAATCCTTTTGCAGAAACGATATTTATAGTATCCCTGTCGGCATTCAGCTTATAACTTTTATATTGCGCCGTTGCCGTTCCGGTGAATACTACCATTGATACTATAAAAAAGCACAATTGATGAATTTTCAATCCTTTCATCTTATATTTATTTTTTAATGTTCTAAATGATGACCTGCGGTACTTTACTCCAGGCCGTTGCGATCGTTAACAATTATTCCAAACAAACTTCAACCATTCATACAACTATCAGATGATGAGAAATATTGTATTCAAATGTACAGTTATCCTGCTTTATTTAAATGTTAATACTGCTACAGCACAGGTGAAATCCAGCTCTGCTGCGGACCTGAAGGCAGGTATGCAGCAAAAGGAAAAGTTATTGGCAGACACTACTTTAAACAGTATAAAATTTCGCAACATTGGTCCAAGCAACATGAGCGGCAGGGTGGTAGATATAGAAGTAAATCCAAATAACCCCATTGAGTTTTATGTAGCTTACGCCAGCGGTGGATTGTGGTATACCCACAACAACGGCCAGAGCCTGGTACCTATCTTTGAAAAACAGGGCGCTTACAGTATTGGTGATATTGCCGTTAATTGGCAGAAAAACATCATCTGGGTGGGCACCGGCGAAAGCAACAGCAGCAGGAGTTCCTACGCAGGCAACGGAATATATAAGTCAACAGACAAAGGAAAAACATGGACCTGGCTGGGGCTGCCTGAAACACAGCACATAGGTAAAATAGTATTGCATCCTACAGATGACAATACTGCCTGGGTAGGTGCTATCGGCCACCTGTATTCGCCAAACAAAGAAAGAGGAGTTTACAAAACAACTGATGGGGGCAAATCCTGGAAACAAACTTTGTATATAGATGATAACACCGGGGTAATTGAAATGGATATCAACCCCTCCAACCCTACAGAATTATATGCCACCGCCTGGTACCGCACCCGCCGTGCCTGGAATTTTGAGGAAGGCGGCAAAACCTCCGGCATCTATAAAAGTACCGATGGCGGCAATAACTGGAAACTGGTATCAACAGCCGGTTCGGGTTTTCCTACGGGAGAAAATATCGGACGCATAGGTGTGGCTGTTTATCCTGGCAATCCTTCCATTGTGTATGCCGTGGTTGATAACCAGAACCACCGGCCGGATACTGCACAAAAAAAGGCAGATACCAACTACGTTCTGAAAGATTTTAAAGGCATCGCAAAAGAAGACTTCCTGCTGCTGCAGGACACTAAGTTGGACAGCTTCCTGCTTAAGAATCGCTTCCCTGCAAAATACAATTCCAACTATGTAAAAAAACTGGTGAAAGAAGATTCAGTAAATGCTGCTGCAGTGTACGAATACCTGTTTGATGCAAATACTGCCTTGTTTGAAACACCGGTAATTGGTTGCGAAGTGTACCGCAGCAATGATGCCGGCATCAGTTGGAAAAAAGTAAACAGCAAAGGCCTGAACCTGTACAACACCTATGGCTATTACTTTGGAAAAATAACAGTTGCTCCTAACGATGAAAATAAAGTGGTGATCATGGGATACGATATAGAAGTGAGCACCGACGGTGGAAAAACATTTACAGTAAAAGACAAACCTTCTACCCATGCAGACTGGCACTCCTGCTGGATAAACCCTGTTAACAGCAGCCATTGGGTGGCCGGCAATGATGGCGGTGCCAACGTAACCTACGACAACGGAGATCATTGGTTTAAAGCGAACACACCTGCCGTTGGGCAATTTTACAACATCACCGTGGATAATAACAAACCCTATAACGTGTATGGTGGCTTGCAGGATAACGGCGTATGGTATGGACCCAGCAACACGAAAGATACAGACCAGTTCGATTATGAAGACGGCTACCCATGGAAGCGCATGGGTGGCGGAGATGGCATGCAGGTGCAGGTTGATACCCGTGATAATAAAACCCTTTACAGCGGCAGTCAGTTTGGTTTTTATAGCCGGAAAAATACAGATGGCGGACGAGCTCTCTTCATTTATCCCAGCAGGGACTTAGGTGCTGAGCCTTTCCGGTTAAACTGGCAAACGCCTATCCTGTTAAGCAGCCATAACCAGGATATTTTTTATTATGGCAGCAACCATTTTCACCGTAGTATGCAGCAGGGAGAAAATATGGAGTCCATCAGTACAGACCTAACCAACGGTAAAAAAGAAGGCGATATCCCTTTCGGAACTACCACCAGCATAAGTGAGAGCCCGCTGCAGTTTGGTTTATTGTATGTGGGTACTGATGACGGCAATATCCAGGTAAGTAAAGACGGCGGCTATACCTGGACGTTAGTTAGCAAGAAATTACCTGCCAATTTATATGTAAGTCGTGTAAAAGCTTCTCAATATAAGCTAGGTAGGGTTTACGCTACGCTGAATGGTTACCGCAATGATCATTTTAATAGCTATGTTTATGTGAGTGAAGACTATGGCCAAAACTGGACAGCACTTGGGAAGGACTTACCGGCTGAACCGGTAAATGTAATATTAGAAGACCCGGAGTATGCCGATATTTTGTATGTAGGTACAGACCTTGGTTTATATTGTTCCTTTAACCGGGGTAATAGTTTTATGAACCTCGGTGCCAATTTACCAAACGTGCCGGTACACGATCTTGTTATACAGAACAGGGAAAAAGAACTGGTAGTTGGTACACATGGCAGGAGTATTTTTATTACGAAACTGAAAGATTTATATAAGAAATTAATAGAAATGAGGAGAAAATAATTTTATAATGCAATAAATTTCAATAAAAATAGGTTTAAAAATAAATTGTTTAGCTAGAAAAAATGCAATATTTTCATAGAATACTTAAACTTAAAATTTTACTATGAAACATTTAATTTCTCATCAGAAACAATCAATTAAAAGCAATTCTATTTTCTCAAAAAATCGAAAACAATTCTAGCAATTTTTTTTGGCGTATGTTTTCTTACCTCGTTTTCAACTTCCGAAAAAAATAAAGTTTCTACAAAAGCGAATTACGTCGAATACCAAAAAAATGATAAATCCTTAATAAGGGAATATTCAGTTCCAATTCAGTCGCAAGTATTTTTATCGGGGGCTGATATTATAGAGTTACTGCTATTTTAAATTTTATTTGGGATGGAGTACCAGGACATCCTGCTTCAAGCGCAGGATTAACGAACATTCAACTTACACAAACATGCCCCTCGAATTCAAATACTTACTATGCCAGACTATCGTCCTTTGCATACGATAATGGCTCAAGAACTACGAGCACTTTGATATTTGACACTTTGGAAGATGCAACATTGGATGCCGTTCTTTCTGATTGCTTGGTAATAGATAACTTAAAAGAAACTATTGATGTTTCAATTCAAAATGAAACAGATAATTGAGCAAACATATGCTGATCAAAATACACTTTGATGACAAAATTAAGATTGATATTTTCGCTATTTCTACTATTTCTTATACTTTCTTTTCGTTGTTCGAGAGATGCTATTTTTAAAGTGGTTTATACTTATACGGAAAGTCTTCCTAGCACCCGAGTTATAGCGGATGATTCAATGGAAATGATAATGATTGATGGTAGTGGAGATACGACCAGGAAGAAAATACCTAATAATTCAAAATGGAACAACCTCCAACTTTTCAGTTTTAGCATTAAGATTACCAGCACTGGTGATAACAATTCAGCAGTTATTGAATTTAATAACAATGAAATTGCAGGGAGTATTTTACCGCAAGCTGATTTTCCTGATAAAATAGTATTTAACAAAAACAAGTGGTATGCTCATAAAGATAATAGGATTAGAGAATTGCCTGACATAAAGGTTACAATGTCATCAACTGACTCTATAAAAAATATCCTCGGCTATCGTTGCAGAAAATACAATGTCAAGGAGGCTGTTGGCGGTCAGCAGTTTTATGTTTGGGTTTGTAAAGACTTACCTATTACATTAATGCCTGGCGGGGGGTACCAACCTTTTCCTGGTGCTGTTTTAGAAATGGTTTACCCGGAAAGAGGTGCACGCTTTATTGCAACTTCAATAACCAAAATATGAAAACAAGGTCCTGGTGATACCAGGACCTTGTTACTTATCAAACATCAAATTATAAAAGATTAATTTCGCCTTTTTATAATTAGATTTATTTTGAAAGATTACAAAGCATATTACATTATTTCTGCAAGCCCTGCAGAAGTTTACCTTGCGCTAACCAACCCTGCTACTATACAGTTATGGACGGGTGAAGCTGCCACGATGAACACAGAAGAAGGCAGCGAATTTTCTTTATGGGAAGGCAGTATTACGGGCAAAAATATTTCGTTTGAAAAAGACCGCAAGCTGGTGCAGCAATGGTATTTTGG
>JBBSKH010000069.1:0-19516 GCA_038256495.1 Chitinophagales bacterium | reverse complement strand
TTTTGACGTTCTTTTCGTACTTCATTCAGATCAATGCTGGCTGTTACTACAATTTCTTTTTCAGTTATGGGTTCAATCACCCAACTGCCATCAGGCGCAGCAATACAGGAACCTCCATTACTTAAAAAATCACCAGCATGTTGCTTTATTAGTTCATGGTGAGGTACGGTAGCAGGAATATCTTTTTTACGCATCAGCCCACATGCGGATAAAACATACATTCGGTTTTCTAATGCAATATGCCTGGTTAGATCCTGTGTATTACGAAGATTACCCGGCCAAACAGCTACATGCAAATTTTCGCCCTGGGCATATAACGCCGTTCGGGCAAGGGGCATCCAGTTTTCCCAGCAATTCAAACCACCTACGGTAAAATTGTTCAATGCATGCACTTGCAAACCATTCCCATCTCCAATAGCCCAAGCCAGCCGTTCTTCATAAGTAGGCATTAATTTGCGGTGAATAGATTGTATGGTACCAAGTGTATCAATATAAACCAGGCTACAGTAAATGCTGTGGCCGGCCCTGTCTGAAGCTTTTTCTGCGCAACCGATATAAATGGCTATCTGTAATTTTTTTGCCAGGGCGCAAATTGTTTTTAAATCGCCCTTTTCAATGTTCACCGCTTCTTTTAAATAATGCGCAAAAATTTCTTTTTGTGTGGCATCATTAAAACTTGCGCCGCCTGTAAGCTCCAGCCAGAAGGGATAGCCGGGCAACAATGTTTCGCCAAAGCAAACCAATTGTGCTTTTTGTGCAGCAGCTTCTTTAATGGCTGATTCAATTTTTTTAATGGTTAGCTTTTTATTTAGCCAAACAGGGGCTACCTGGGCAATGGCAATATTTAATTTATCTGTCATCACAAATGATTTTTATTTTGTAAATATTTTGCATCAAAAATCCGGGGAAGATGCCAAAAAAAATATGGGTATTTGCCCAGTAAACACTCCTATTAATTTACATGTATTCATCCATTTATAAAACAACTAAAGCTACATGAAAAATACCAGCTGCTTAAAGCAACCATCTTAACTTACAGCCTCCTTTCCCGGCAAGTCTCCAGCAGGGACGTTGCGTACATCATAGCAATCTACTTCCCGACAATATCTGCCACATGAGATGTTGCGTCACTAAGCTGTGGACTTCACAGCAATATCTCTCTGGGGATGTTCCTTCACAAAGCTGACTCTTTCCGTAATGTCTCCCGCACGGAGGTTTATTTTAAAAAAGAGCAACATTAGTAAATTTTACCAAATTCATTTTATTTAAAACTGCATTAACTTCAACCTATGCATACATTAAAACTTAGGGTTGTTTTTATTTCCTTTTTACTGGCTGTTGCCGGCACCGTTGTTGCCGATGATTACCCCATCGATAAAAGAATTGATGTGCGGCATTATAGGTTTCAGATCAACGTAACAGATCAGTCCGATGAAATTGATGTAACTGCTTTTGTAACCATTTTTTTTAAACAGCCGGGTGTAAAACAATTCAGGCTCGACCTCGTGAATAAAGCCATCAGCGGAAAAGGCATGCAGGTTGATTCGGTTTGGGCCGTTGACAACAATACCAGTTTCACCCATCGTGATAATGCGTTATTGATACATTTGGACCGGCCCGCTACTGCGGGTAAGGAAATTACTTTCCAGATCCGGTACCATGGTGAACCAGCAGATGGATTGCATATAGGGCCAACCAAATATGGTGACCGAAGTTTTTTTAGCGACAACTGGCCAAACAAAGCCAGGAACTGGCTGCCGCTTATTGATCATCCATCAGATAAAGCAACCTGTGAATTTATTGTACAAGCCCCATTGCATTATAAAGTGGTATCAAATGGTTTACTGGTAGAGGAATCCGTTATCAACGATTCAACCAAACTCACCCACTGGAAACAGGGGGTGCCCATTTCAACCTGGCTGTATACTATTGGCATCGCCCGTTTTGCCGTTCAGTACGTTGACCAGTTTGAAGGTAAATCCATAGAGACCTGGGTATATGCCAAAGACAGGGTGGCCGGCTTTTATGATTTTGCTGAACCAACAAAAGAAGTACTGACTTTTTTTTCTGATTATGTTGGTCCCTTTGTGTACGAAAAACTGGCAAATATTGAATCGCCGGTGGTAGGTGGCGGTATGGAAGCTGCATCGGCCATCGGCTACTCCGATAAACTGGTTACCGGCACCCGGTCGGTACGCACCAGGAATGTGATCATCCATGAACTGGCACATCAATGGTTTGGAAATTCGGTTACTGAAAGCAACTGGGATGATGCCTGGCTGAGTGAAGGCTTTGCTACTTGTTTTACCATGCTGTTTATTGAACATGCTTACGGCAAAGCCGAATTTTTGAGTGATTGGGAAAAAGCTAAACAGTCATTTAAGAAATATTATGAAAAAGATTCGGCTTATAAAATAGTTGATGACCGCACCGCAGAGACCGGGGAGGTTACGAATATTGTTACTTATCAAAAAGGGGCCTGTATCTTACTCATGTTGCGGGATATGATTGGTGATGCTGCTTTTAAAAAAGGCATCAGGGCGTACTATAAAAAATACATGAACGCAAATGCCTCCACAAAAGATTTTCAAAAGGAAATGGAAAAAGTATCTAACCAGGATCTTACCGTATTTTTTGATCAGTGGCTGCACCGGGGCGATCTCATACGATTAAAAGCCAACTGGAAATACGATCGGGTAAAAAAACAACTCTTCTTAACCGTGAACCAGCTGCAGGGGCAGGACGGTCTGTATGTTTTTCCGCTGGATATAGCTATTCAACTGCCTGAAAATAATGCACCCGTTTTCAAGAAAATAAATATTAAAAAGCAATCAGAAATATTTGTTTTTCCTTTAGACAAAAAACCAATTTCCATCAACCTCGATCCTAGGAAAGTATTATTATCAACTATTGAATTAATAGGGAATAAGTAGTTGATGCAAAGAGTGATGATCTTCTTCCCCTTTGGTGCTCCACCCTTGAGCCGCTGCCGCCACAGGATGTCTGCCTGCATGAACTAGTTACTTATCGCTTCCTCCCCGTAGCTTTTTCATGTCACTATTTTTGCGGAGCTTCATATTGAGCACCTCTACCAGCAGTGAAAAAGCGATCATGGTATAGATATAGCTCTTGCTTATTTCCTGGTGAAACCCTTCTGCAACCAGCATGATGCCGATGGCGATTAAGAAAGAAAGCGCCAGCATTTGCAACGTAGGATGTTCATTAATAAATCTACTTACAGCGCTTGCAAATACCATCATGATGATGATGGATATTACAACGGCAATGATCATGATGGAAACTTCGTCTACCAGCCCGATGGCTGTAAGGATTGAATCAAAAGAAAAAACAGCGTCTATGAGCACAATCTGTACAATTACTTTGCTCATGGAGGCATACACCGTTTTCTTTTCATTGTGACCGCCGGCTTTATCCTCCAGTTTTGAATGTATTTCAAGGGTGCTTTTGAGTACCAGGAATATGCCCCCGGCCATTAGTATCAGGTCTTTCCAGCTTACGTCTATGGGTGCTCCGTCTGCCTTGATGAATGGCATGGTAAAGAGCGGGGTTTGCAATCTCATGATGTAGGTAATGGTGAGGAGCAGGCCTACCCGGAAAGCCATGGCAAGCAGTAAACCGATGTTCCTGGCCTTGCGTTGCTGTGATGGCTCCAGCTTGTCTGAGATTATAGAAATGAAAATTATATTGTCTACACCCAACACTATTTCGAGAAAGGTAAGGGAAAGTAGGCTTATCCACATGGAGGGATCAGAAAAATCGGGAAAAGTCATATCTAAGTTTTGTTATGTTACTCAAATATAAGGCCGTTATAAATATTTCCCACCGTTGGTATTCTTTTCTTGTGTGCCTGCCGGCGAAGCTTTTGTTCGCAGGGCACCTGCAGGCTTCTTTCCCAACAATATCTCCGGCACAGTTCGTTACTACGGAGCAATAATTAGAAAGCTCTAATTTTATGGAATGCCGGTGAAGTAAAACATACCTATATGGAAGTTTCTTTATCAGCTTTGCTTGTAACAAATGGTTGCCTTTAACAGGGAGAGTCAGCGGTTATGATAATAATCCATTGACGCAACGTCCCCTGCGGACGTTGCTGAAAAAAAGTTTCTGTATACATGGGATTAATGGATTGTATTTAACCCTTCTACCCAAATTTAAAGTATCCGGAATTTTTACTTAAAATATTTATCAAAGCCGTTTTTTAGGATAATCAGGAAAAATATTATTAAATTTATTTGAAGCTGATTAAACGTGCAAATTTGGAAGAGGAAAAAAAAATCAAGAAATTCGGGACCATGGCGGGTGTTTTTACACCCACTTTTCTAACCATACTAGGAGTGATCATGTTTATTCGGCATCCGTGGGTTGTAGGTAACTCGGGAGTTATGGGTTCCATACTAATAGTCCTGGTCTCCGTTGCCATCACCTTGTCCACCGCCTTATCCCTATCCAGTATTACCACCAACATACGTATTGGTTCCGGCGGTGCTTTCAGTTTGATATCGCAGTCCCTGGGACTGGAAATTGGAGGGGCTATCGGCATCCCTTTCTATTTTTCCCAGGCCATAGCCGTTGCTATGTACATATTCGGCTTTAGGGAAGGTCTGCAGTCCATCATGCCCGGATTCAGTCCCCTAATCCTGGATATAGCGGTGTTTGTTCTGGTATTGGCCATTGCATTTATCAGTACCAGTTTTGCCTTTAAGATTCAGTATGTTATTATGGCCATTATTATTCTGTCCCTGGCTTCCATATTAGGGGGACTGTTCGTTAATAAGCTCAACTATGATATCCAATGGTTCGGCAACTATCCGGGTTCGCCGGAGGATAATTTTAGCGGAACTTCCTTTTGGCTGGTCTTTGCCGTGTTCTTTCCGGCGGTAACGGGAGTGATGGCGGGCGCTAATATGTCCGGTGATTTAGAGAATCCTAGAAAGAATATCCCAAATGGAACTTTAAGTGCGGTAATCATTACTGCTTTTGTCTACATCGGCCTTTGCTTCGTAGCCAGTTATTTGGCAACTCCTGCGGAACTTGTGGCCAACTATAACGTCTTTATTGATAAAGCATTTTTCTCTCCCATCGTACTTGCGGGCTTATTGGGAGCTACGCTTTCCTCCGCTTTGGGTTCCTTCGTGGGGGCACCACGAATCTTATTGGCCCTGGGGGAAAAACGGATTCTGCCCAAAAGCAAGTTTCTGGCAAAGACCAATAAAAAAGGGGAACCGTTCAACGCCATGTTGGTTACTTCCCTCGTTGTAATATTGGGTCTTTCGTTTAGAAGCTTGAATACGGTGGCCCCTTTGATCACAATGTTCTTTATGATTACGTATGCCATGGTGAACGTAGTGGCATTGATTGAGCAATCGCTGGCATTGCCCAGCTTTAGACCTACCTTAAAAATTCCGCTTATCGTTCCTATATTAGGTACTTTCGGTTCCCTTACGGTTATGTTTATCATTAACGCCGCGGTGGCATTGATATCGCTTGTGCTTATCGTCTTTTTTTATTTTTATTTGGCGAAAAAACGATTGAAGTCTGAAATTGGTGATTCCCGAAGTGGTCTGTTTACAGCGTTGGCGGGATGGTCCACCAAGAAGACAAATGAGCTGAGCCCCACCCGTGAATTACGTTCCTGGAGACCAGACCTGTTAATACCGGTAACTGCCCCGAAGGAAATACGCAGTTGTTTTAAATTGATCGAGGATATTGTGGCGCCTAAGGGATCGGTCAAAATTTTGGCATTAAAGAGTATGGATACGGACCATAATGACAGGCTGATCAATTTCTTGCCGGAAGTAGCCAGACGCCTTAAAAAAAGTGGTATTGCTACACAACATGCCTTTGTGGACGGACAGGATTTTGCAGAGACCATGAATATAAGTATGCAGGCGTTGAACACCGCATTTTTTAAACCCAATACCATATTTATGCCGGTGGATGGTAATGCACATGTTCATGAATCGTATGAGAAGGTCATCGGGCTCGCCGGGAAAAATAATTACGGGGTAATGTTATATGTTCCCTTCGAAAATGTAGGCCTTTCGTTGGCGAAGGATATAACGGTATGGATAAAGGACCTGAAGCCCGATTGGAAAACAAATTTCGACTTGAACAATAATGATCTTTCCATTCTCATATCATTGTTACTTCTTAAGAATTGGAAAGGTAACTTACGTGTGAAAGTGGTCAAAAACGAATTGGGTATAATGGCGGAGGAAGATATTCCGGTGTTCCGAAATTTGATTCGCCTGCCTGCTGCCACTATCGTAGAGGTCTATCCTTTCAAATCAGAATGGGATCTTATCAAATCCCATCGTACCGATCTTAACATCATGCCTCTCCTAAAGGGCCAAAAGATAGAGGAGCTGCAAAAAATAGTAAAGCTTGCCCGCACTTCCGCTATATTCTGTATGGATACCAACAATGTGAATGCTTTGGTTTAAATACTTCTTAAAAAAGACGTTAAGCAACCGGTAGATTCTTCCTGTGCCTTGATTCGGTTTGTTACGAACCATTTATTCTTTCCCAGCAATATCTTGCGAGTGACGTTGCTAAAAAAGGAAAATAAAATAATGATTGTAATGACGCAACGTCCCCTGCGGAGACCTGTTACTTTTATTCCCCCGGTAAAAAAAACATATTTTTTTTACCGGGCCCTTTTAGATATTTTTTTTCACAAAATGGATGCACTCATACCACTATTGTCTTTTGCTTCTCTACATCCTTTATTAAATTATCAAACACTTCTGTGTACAGGTTTTTATGATCCGCAGTTTTTAACTGCTTCACCATACCTATAAGGTCCTCCTGTATGTATTTATCTTACTTTCCATAATTCCAGATTGGATGGATGCATTTCTCAAAAATATCTTTGAAGGAAGAGCACGGTATATAAATTCTTTTAACTCCTTCCTCGTCCAGCCTGACAGAAGGCAGACTATGATATAACTTATATAGAAAAATGTCAGATAGTGAATGCAGGCTTATTACTGCAGTGCCCGGATCGTTGATGCCCGGGCTCAGCGCTTTTATAGCAACTTCTGCAAGCTGGTTAAAACCATAATCCGCATTTCTGTCTATCGGTTGTCCTTTATAAAAATCTGTTGCAGATAATAATTCCTTCTTGCATTCTTCATCAATCTGCCCGGGCCCATACACCTTCATAAACACAATTCCCTTTATTAAATACGTTGCCTGCTTATACAAAAAACAGATATGAAGATTTTTTTCGTTGGCTATCTTCAACAGCTTTTTTTCATTAAAGCCCTGGAAATAGTTTGATTCATCTGTTTCTATTTCAATAAAAGGCAGGTGGTTCCATGAAGTGCTGTCTTCCTGCAGGTCTTTAAATTTTTTCTCCATTGTACGCATCGTCTGCTCCTGCACCCGATGGATAACGACCTCGTATTTTACGGTTTGTGTTACGTAATCCAAAAAATAAATAAAAAGAAAAATATCAATAACGGTTAGAAGAATAAGCAAGTAAATACTGAAAGCAGGCACATATATTCCGCTGCTGATATCACGGATAGTAGTTAGCAAAAAAAGCGCATATACAATTGTACCGATATAAACTCCAAGTATAACCTGCTGTAAGCGATTCTCAATCATACTCGTCAGCACACGGTTGCTCATTTGAGATGCGGCCTGGTTCAATACAATCATTACCATTGAAAAGCTAAAAACGGTAAGAGAGATTATGGCGCCTGCAACAGTAGATATGATAGCCCGCGCCGTACCGGCGTCTTTGAGGCTTAGCCAGCTTAACCCACTCTTCATTTGCTTTCCCCATGGAGAAAAATCTATTTCGAGCATGCCCCACGAAAGCAGCAAAAAACCGATAGCAATAACCGCCGGGTAGAATGCAATGCTCTCCGTAAGTTTATTATAATATATTCTGAACCATTTGGTGATATTCATATGCGTTAGGTTAATTTATAATCACGCAGCTTGATGATGGAAAATCAGACAGCAAATTAATCATATTAACAGACTATGGTTATAAAAACTTTAAAGCGGTTATCAATCCAGCACTTATGTTTAATTGAATTCAGTATTATTCAAAATGTAACTGAGTTTCGGCACAATGTTATACCTATCGGTTTTTTTATAATGGCAGGGTCTTTGTTTTTTTATTAAAAAGAAAGGATAGCAATGGATTAGCAGGAAATTGAAAAACAATTAAAAACTTCATTGTCACGTTAATTTCTATTCCCTTTCTCAACAACGTATCCGGCACGGGACATTGCGTACTACCGAACAATTAAAAATTATCAACCTCGTTGAATATGAGCTCCAGCTTGTATTTTAACGGTATTCCACTACAAAGAATTATTTTTTTAAAAGAAGTTCCACCCTTGTTCCTATGTAACCATAAGCGTTACGCTTTTGTGTTGGTTCGTGGCAGATGAAACATTTTTTTTCACCGTGTTCCTTTTCTTCTACCACGATTTGGGGCATAAAATTTGTGTTATATGTAATGCACAACAATCCAGTTTGTGCATTTAATAGCTTGATATGGATAAGAATTTTTTAAAAGCAGCTTTGTTAGCGGGACTAATATCTGGTGTCGTTTTCATGATGCTTGAGATGATAATGGTTCCTTTATTTTTAGATGGTAGTCCATGGGGGCCACCACGAATGATTGCGGCTATCCTTTTAGGTAAGGAAGTTTTACCAATGCCCGGGCAGCCAGTCACTTTTGACTTTGGTGTTTTGATGGCAGGGGCAATACTACATTTTATATTGTCAATAGTTTATTGCGTTGTCCTTGGCTTAATTACTAAAAATTTAAGCATGGGTGTTTCTATTTTAGTAGGTGCTGTATTTGGTCTGGCACTTTACTTTGTAAATTTTTATGGTTTTACAGCAATCTTTCCGTGGTTTGGCATGGCAAGAAACTGGGTATCTATATTTTCACATGTAATGTTTGGTGCCATAGCGGTCTATTCGTTCAAAAAAATATATCAGCCACAGTTACTTAATGGCTAACGTTGTGGCCGGTTTCGGGGCTGCACAATGATCACTTTTTTCGCTGTGGTGAGAACGGCATCACCGCCTTAGCCCTGGCCATCCCTTTCTCAGCAACTTCACGTGCCGGAAACGTTGCTAAGTAGGTGTTACCGGTATATTCTAAATGACGGGTACAACCAACGTACCTTTGCAAAAACCAGTAAGTATTTTTATGGAAAAATTATGTGCCAAATGTGGAGTGAAATTTTCATGCGGCAGTGAAGAAACGAGCTGCTGGTGCAAGGCTGTTGATCTCGGCACCTATACATTAAAATACCTGGAAACAAATTTTGCCGGATGCCTTTGCCCGGCCTGCCTTCAGCCATTTGCAGTAGTTGATATGAATGCTGAAGTGGAGGAGAATGATGTATATGATAGCTAATATTGAGATGCTGTTCTCACGAAGCCAATAGCTGTCATCATGCCTCGCCCCAATTGCTATCGTGCCCACGTTCTGATCGCCATTAATAACGCCTGTAAAAACATGACGGGCAAAGACGCTACAATATGTAGCCCTGATCAAAACCGCTTTTTACAGGATATATCTCTTGCTGAACTTATTGAAGCGAATTCTTTTGATGATGCTACCCCTTATTCCTGTTTCCCTTTTTGAATGGTTTCTGCTGCTTTTTCCTCGGTGTTCTCTTCTTTTTCTATAGCGGGCTGATCGTCTTTTTCCTGCGGTTCGTAGCTCAGCCTGATGAACACGGGAAAATGATCACTATTTACTGCAGCTACTCTTTTTAAACCGGCCAGTTTAAAATGGGAACTATGAAAAACATGATCGAGCGGCCAGCGGAATACGGGAAACTTTGCATGATAAGTATTGTAGAATCCACGGCCACGGCGGGGATCTAAATAGCCCGTTACCTCCTGGAATAACTCGGTAGTTTCAGACCAGGCTACATCGTTAAAATCTCCTGCCACAATTACGCCGCCTTTTTCTTTCCTGGCTTCTTTGCCCACCATTATTATCTCAGCATCCCGTTGTTTGCTATCGTCATCATGACCCGGTACGGGTGGCCGCGGGTGCAGTAGAAAGAGATGTATCCATTTTCCCGACCTTAGTTTAACCCGGGTGCGTATAGAAGGAATATCATCACTGATTAAAAACCGTACGCTGGTTTGCGCTAATGGAAGTTTAGAGTACAGGTGCATACCATAAGTATTTTCCAACGGCACCTTAACAGTATACGGGTATTCTTTTTCAAGAGCAGAGAGTTCGCTTTCCCATTTTTTGTTGGTTTCTGTAGTAATGATAAGGTCCGGGTTATAGGTATTTATTTTGCGTACCAGTTTTTCGTAAGCGGTATTGGTTATTAAAACATTACTGATAAATAGACTGATGAAGGTAGTGTCAGATGCATCTTTTTCTGTCCACTTTACCTGTTTGGTTGCAAGAGGTGTATAGGGGAAGGCTTTGTAAGCTTGTACACCAATGATAGCAACTAGTGTTGAAATAATAAGATAACCTTTTGTGGTTCTTTCAAAATACCGCCATACAAACCAGGCCAGTGCTGCCATAGCAATGAACAGCGTTTGTAGCCTGGGGTAGTCAAAAATCCTGAAATACCATTGCTTATATCCAAAAAGCGGCAGGACTGTAGCCATTACTGCTATAAATACCAATAATAAGAAGAAGCTGAGACCGGTATAGTGTAAAAATTTATTCTTCAAGGAATGTGTTTTAATGTAGAAATTTTATAACCTTAATAAAATTAAGGTAAAACCATTTACCAATGGCTACTACTACCGGAGAACTTTTATTGTTAGCGATGGAAGTAAACTGCAACTATTTTTAGATTGATAAATTACAAGTCGGAAAAATTGATGAATAGTAAATTCCTTAAAGCAAATTGAAATTGTAAATTTTGTTTTTGGCAATAACTTTTTCATCTCATTAAATGACCGATGTGGGTTTTCTACCTAATAATGGCTTTATAATTGCGGTGCTAGGTTTTAAACCTTACAATAAAACAATTAACAAGCAACACATGAATAAAGAATTAGCAGGAGCCAGGGGTTATAGTGCGCTGAAGCTGTTGTTTGTAGCGGCTTTCATTGTAGTAGGACTTTGGTTTATTTACGAAGTGATCGGCATTTTATTCTTTTTCTTTTTTGCCCTGGTGCTCACCATGGCCCTGAATACACCGGTAATGTGGCTTACTAAAAAGGGGTTGTCCCGTACCCCGGCAGCATTAATTGTTTTCTTTTGCATGATCATATTCTTAGTGGCTATTTTCTGGCTGGTAATACCAAGGGTGCTCAACCAGGTTTCTTCTCTCATCAATGATATTCCCGATTATTATAGTTCACTTAAACAACAGGTAGCAGGCTGGCTGGAAGATTACCCTTCGTTAAGGGAGAAAGTGATGGACGATTCTGGTCTTGTAGATAATATGCCATCTGCCCGGAGGATTTTTTTGGGCGTGAGCCGGTTTTCTTTAACGCTGTTTGGTGCAGTATTCTTGTTTATTATATTCCTGAGTGTTGTTGCTTATATGCTCCTGAACCCGGTACCACTATTACGAAATTACCTGTTATTGTTCCCTGAACATAAAAGGCAACAGGCAGCCACAGCAATGGCAAAAGCTTCTGGTATGATGCGTGGCTGGTTGTGGGCCAATTTTGTAGTAGGTGCCATGGAAGCTGTGTTGGTATTTGCTTTCTTGTATTTTATGAAGGTGCCGGGTATCTGGGTATGGGCAGCCCTGGCGTTATTCGGACAAATGGTACCCCGCCTTGGCTTTTATATTATGGCCGTTCCGCCAATCATCATCGCTTTATCTATTGATCCCACTACGGCCTTGTGGGTACTGGTATTTTATTTATTGCTTGATGAGATTATGGCAGATTTTGTTATGCCACGAATAAGGGCACACGCCATGAAGTTGCACCCGGTAGTGTCACTTTTTGCTATGCTTACCATGGCAAGTGCATTTGGTTTTGCTGGTGCGTTGGTGGCCACACCATTCATTGGTTTTGTGCAGGTGTTCTACCAGGAATTTTACCTGGCACGCATTTCCAAAAAAGGAGTTGATGCGCAGGTATCTACCATCCTGGAAGGATAACAATATTGCAGGTAAAGATGATGCCGTATCATTTTATGTCGCATATGAGTAAAAAAAAATATTACCGGGAGAACGATTGCGGTGAAAGCTGTAGTGGAGGAGGATGATGAGGGCTATTGATTGACAGGATTAGCTTTTAGCGGGTTAAATAAATCGTTGCAAATGTTCCCGGTTTATTATTTTTATGGAAGCTTAACAAAATACCAAACTATGTTTTTAAGACAAATTATTATTGGCCTGCTTTTACTATTGATAAACACTTCTTGCAATGAGGATAACAATAAAAAAGTAAATGATGCCGGCAAGATGAAAAAGGAACTTGATAAGTTGAATGAGTTGTTGCGTGATTCATCTTTTGCCATAACAATGGCCCAGTACCAGGATTCCGTGTACCAGGCATCGGAAAACAGTACAACAGGGATGATGCCATCTCCTGATAGCATAATACTGCAGCGTTATAAAGATGAAAAAGTGGCAACGAATATAGCCGGCTTCCTTGCTACAGAATGTGGCATTGGTGCTCTGATGGAGCAAGAAGGGGGCACGCCTATTTACTGGCTTAAAAAAATTGTAAATAATAAATTGGATACTGCGGGCATATTGTTGCTTAACCGGTTTGCCAATGCCACATGGAAGGCAAGCCAGCCATACAGAGGCTTGCAAAGAATAAGCAAGGATAATTTTATTGCAGCTAATTTTTTAAGTGATGCAGAAATTAAAAAAGATTATGACCAGGTACTTGCAGCATCTGTAAAACTGCTGGATACTTTGGAACAGGCGCCAGATACATCAGCAATGGCTCAACTGGAAATGATAAGCATGCTGATGAAGAACAGGCAATATCTTACGGAGATAGCCAAACAGCAGGAAGCCGCATATTACAAAGGAGTGGGGGAGCCGGTACCCGATTTTACATCCGCAGCCCAGGATACACTGCTGGTAGAAAAAAGTGCGTATGAAGCATATGTTGCTACAAATATTGCGTCCTTTTATGCGTTGGAATGTGGCCTGAGTTACCTGGCCATTGCAAAAAATAAATTGCCGTCCGATGTATTACAATCTATAACGGACGGCAGCATTGCGAAAGAAGATAAACGCTTACTGGAGCGTTTTGCCAACGCTACCTGGAAGGCAGGCCAGGCATTCAGAAACATGGAAAGAATTGAACGGCCCAATTTTACGCCCTTTGGATTACTAAGCAATGAAGAAATTGCAAAAGACTGGCTTTTAATAAAAGCGGCGGCGGTAAACCTGCAACAGCATTTATAATTCAATATTAATAAAGCGGCATCTTCCTAAATTAATACGGGTGCATTTTAAAAAAGGGGTATAAACAGGCCTACACTAATTTAGAAAAATTACTGCTGCGGGTACTTTAACCTGCTTTAACAAATTAGATTGGCATTAGTACCTTTTCTTTCTATTAAAATCTAATAATCAAAACTCCCTTTACCTTGCCTTAACCGGGTTTATAAACCGTAAAACAAAAGACCCTGTCCGTTAAATCTGTGCCGTTAAGAGTGACAATTGTTACTATCAGTATTCCAGCAGAAGAAGACGGGTAACTTCGTATTACAGTAGATAAACCATCGCTACAAACTGACACCTGAGATGAATAACCGGCATTTGAATAAGATTCACCTGAAATAGAAACGCCATAACTTCCCGTACCGTATTTTATGATGCTAAAATTTCCTGTACCATTTAATATCGCACCAGTAGCACCATTAACAGTACCATAAGCAATGGGCAGCAGATTAGCATTACCAGTTGCCGGCTTGTTTACGGCTCCGTCTGTGGTTACGGTTAATACATTTTGCGGAACGCTGTTTTCACCATATTTAGCAAAGGCAAAACGCTTACCCGGCTCATCAGGTATGCCCAAAGTTAAAGTGCTTGTTTCCATAAACAGGCCCCACCTTCCCAGGCCGTTATAGTTACCACTGGTGAATGCATCGAAGCCACGGGTAATAAATGGCCTATCCTGGCCATCTAGTATGATACCTTTCGGGCTGGTCATGCTTATGTTGCCCGATACATGCAATCTTTCCGAGGCGTTAGTTGTGCCAAGGCCAAGGTTACCTGCGCTGTTAAAGCCGCCCCAGACGAAATTATTAGTGCCAAAATTCAAATTACCCGATTCCGTATTTACCAGGCTGGCCGTTAATCCATTTATTGAAAGTGATAGCCCCTGTGTACCTGTTACGCCTGTAGCATTATTGGTAATTCTTAAACCTGATAACGGGCTTGAATAGTCATGAAGGTGTAGTAAGGCCGTTGGCGTTTTAATATTCATTCCAAAATAAACACGATTGCCGGTAAACTTCATTGAAAAAATGGAATCGTTTATTCGTGATGTTACATCGGAGCTGGAGGAAAACAAAATACCCTCTTCCCTGTTTAACGTCATCCGTAATCTTGTGCCAATTGACGATGAAGTAAGGTTCCCCAGTTCAAGCTGAGTGGTATCATTGAACCCGGTACTTCTTATACTTAGCTTCGAAAAAATAGCCTTTTTAATTTCGAGCATCGATTTTGAATCAATAGGAGGCAAACCATCATTATTGATACTTACGTTTTGAGAAAATGCGGGATAACAAGCCATAATAATAATTGCAAGGAATAGATATTTCATATCAAAACATTTATGTTTAAAAAGATGTTAAATACTCACAAACAAACTATTTTCCATTATGCTGTAATGCATTTTGCAAAATGTGCACTCGCAGGCTGTTGGTTTAAAAAATTCTAAAAATTAATAGCCTATAATAAACAGTATTTTTCACAACCTCACAATTTTTTCTTTAATGGCCAGGCTTATCGCCTCTGTGCCACTATGCACCTGTAATTTGTAATAAATATTGTGCAAATGCTTTCTCACTGTTTCAACGCTGATGTAGCACTCACGGGCAATCATTTTGTAGGATAATCCTTTCACAAGCTGTTCCAGTATTTCCGTTTCACGGGTAGTGAGGTTGTATTCCGTACTGGTTTGCTGGTGTTCCCTGAAAAACTGGAAAACTTTCTGGCCCACAAAAGGACTAATGGCTGCACCACCATTCAGCAGATCTTGCAGTGAGGAGATAAAACTAGCTGCCGGTGTACCTTTCAGCAGGTAGCCATCGGCACCGGCACAAATGCAATCGAAGATCCGGTTGTCGTCATCAAACACCGTATGTATTACCACCTTCAGAGAAGGATTAAGGGCTTTTATTATTTTTACCCCTTCTATACCACCAATGCCGGGCATGTTCAGGTCCATGATAACAAGGCTGGGCACAAGTGCTTCAATTTCATCCGCTACATTATCACAATGAGGAAATGCGCCACACACATGATAACCAGGTTCATCACTAATGAGCTGTTGTAAAGAATTAAGCAGCCGAACATTATCCTCGTATAACAATACCCGTTGGATCATATGTGCAAATTTATTTTATTTTCAGCAACCCGTCCATACCACTATCATGTAACATAAGGTTTATGCAGATCATTGTTTTTATTAATAGCATTACAGGGGTACCACCAGCAAAATAACAGTGCCTTTGCCCTCAACAGAACTGATGTTTATTGTTCCATTGCAAGCCCCTGCTCTTTGCTTTATATTATACAATCCATTTCCATGTTTATTTTTTGATGCATCAAAGCCTATCCCGTCATCAGCAATCCGAATGTGTAAGGAACCTTCATTTATTGCTACCAGCACCTCACCATTTGTTGCCTTTGAATATTTAGCCATATTGTGGATGGCTTCTTTAAATACCAGGTACACTTCCTTCCGGTATTCCATATTTAAAGCATAACCTGTTTCAGCCTCCGGGAAATTAAATGTTGGAATGATATCACTTCCTTCCAGCATATCTGCTGCATACCTTTTCATTCTTATAAAAAGTGCAGACAGGTCATTGTCGAACCGGGGATTAATATTCCATACAATATCGCCCAGGGTTTCACTAATTTGCCTGATATCTTCGCCAGCATTTTTTAAATAGTGTGCCGCTTTTTCCGGGTTCTCTTTGTTTCTTAATGCAAGCTCATTAAGTATATTGATGTTGCTGAGTGACGCACCCACGTCGTCGTGCAGGTTACTGGCAATTTCATTTCTTATGCCCTGTAGTTTTAGTTCTTTTTCCCTGTTTTCCTGCAACTGTATGAGCAGGTTTTCTTTAATGCGCAGGTCTTCCTGCATCATTAGTTTATTGCGAAAGGCAAAGCTGCTGGTAAATAAAATAATCTCCAGGATGGTACCTGCTTCAGTGTAAAATACCCACTCACTAAATGGAAATTGCGGGGGCGCCAGCAGCACGCCACGGGCAAACAAGAAGCCTAGTACCGAGCCGCAAAAAAAACAGGCTGTTCCTATACAGAATATTTTTGCAATTACGGTTTTTACTTTTATCCATAATATGATGATACTGATAAGCCCAAGTGGCATACAACACACTAAAATAATGGTGCGTAAACTATCGTGTAAAACGGGCAAACCGGCAAACAGCGGCAATAGTGTACTCATTATAAACAACACGAGGTACACATAAGTAATGTATCGTATGAGCTTATAGGCCCTTGGCAGGTTCTTTTTTACATTAAGAAACCCAATGGCAAAATAGGTGTAGAAAAGATAGATGAGTGTGAGTAACGGGATAGAAGTATGGCTTAAAAATGCGGTGAGCCAGGAGGGTACTGTTGCAATTACAGCGTTATCCCACACATGAATAACGGAAAAATAAGTTAGATTTAAAAGGATATAGATCGTATAAAAAAAATAGGTAGCATCGTTAAAAATAAAATATTGGATACCGATAATTACAGCGGTAAACAATAAAACACCGGTAACAAACAAATGCAACGTTACATGGGCTCCCGGCGATGAAACTCCCGTGAAGAAAAGGTTGTTGAACAGTACAATACCCACCACAAAAAAAAGCAGCAAAAGAAACTGTGCAGCTTTATTAAGCGTAACACGAGGTGTTGGATTCAGCTTCATATGACTTCTAAATTACGGAAACTTATTATTTGCTGAGCCGGTTGTGGTACCAATCTAATTAAGGCAGGTGCACTCCTGGCCCATTCAGATTCAGTATCTAAGGGTGTTGAGTTGAAAAGGAGCACCTCCCAACTGGTTCTTTGCCACGCTCATAAAGAGTTTGAGGCTGTTTGTTTATAGGGGAGAGGGATTTGGTGCCAATGCGATTACGGATAACTAGGTGTATAGAATACCTGTCCAGCATGCCTTTCAAAAGGCGGGCAACTAAAAGCAGGGTAAAATTTTGTGAACAAAGCAGTTTGTCCATGGTCTTTGCGACAAAAGCTGAGATCAGTTATGCAGCTTAAGTTTTGCAGGGAGCATTACCCGGCAGATAATTCATGCTAGTCAGTATTGTAGCTAAAGCTCAATAGAAGTTAACATGCCAAACTCCTTTATTATGATGATACCAGATCATGTTTACTAAGCAGTCTGTCAGCAGAGCCCTCTTGCTTCCCTATATTTAATGGATGCTATAAGAAAATTTCATTCGCCATTTTTTTAATTCATAACAGGCCCCCAAAGGCTGCCACTGCATATCCGAAGCATGACCCCTATTACAACACGGCACGATCTTTCAATCTCAACTCCTGTTTAAAGCAGCATGATACTTGCACTATAGCTAAAGAAAAACAGCTTCATAAACATAAAACAACAGCTATGACAAAAAATGACTTTAGCCAACTGAAGGCAATGTACATTAACTGTACATTAAAAAAATCTCCCGAAACCAGTCATACCGATAGCCTCATGCAGGTTTCTAAAAAGATAATGGTGAAAGAAAAAGTTAGTGTTGAAGAGATCCGCTTCATCGATCACAACATTGCCACCGGCATATACCCCGATATGACAGAGCATGGCTGGGCTTCAGATGAATGGCCGCAATTGTTTAAAAAAATCATGGCTGCCGATATACTTATTGTGGGCACACCCATCTGGTTGGGTGAAAAATCTTCTATGGCACAAAAACTAATTGAACGGTTATACGCCATGAGTTCAAAGACCAACGATAAAGGGCAATACATTTTTTACGGCAAAGTAGCAGGCTGTGTCATCACCGGCAACGAAGATGGTGTAAAGCATTGTGCCATGGGCTTGTTATATGCCATGCAGCATATGGGCTATACTATTCCTCCGCAGGCAGATTGTGGCTGGATAGGTGAGGTAGGCCCGGGCCCCAGCTACGGCGATACGGAATGGGATGGCAAAGAACTGGAACAGCCGGTTGGGTTCAACTCTGGCTTCACAAACAGGAACACAACTTTTATGACGTACAACCTGCTGCACCTTGCTGCCATGTTGAAAAAGCAGGGCGGTTATTCCAGCTATGGCAACTCCCGCAAAGAATGGGATGATGGTACAAGGTGGGGCTTTGAAAATCCGGAGTATCGTTAATTATTCGGTTGCCGGTTAGGTTTGCTTTTCTCTGCAAGAGAATGAACGATGAACTGTAGTATTGCTTTCGCCCATTGCTGTTATGCTTACGATAGGAAGGGGCTGCCTGGCAAATTGCACATATTTATTTCTGTGTGTTTTCTCAGAAACTATTGCTCAACAAATTTTCTTTTAGGACTGCAAGAAAGGTTTTACAACAATATTTTAACGCAGCAGGTGGGGTGCTGTTGTTATAAATTCTTCTAACTTCCACATATCATCACCCAGCCGTACAATCAACCAATCACCACAGCCTGCTGCAAAGCGGTATAATAATTTAAGCATTGAAATTATTTGGAATCATCTGGATTTTGATTTTACAATTTAATAGCTGCAACAATAACAGCCCGCATGTTGCTATTAACACCGTGCCCGTGAATGTTGAAAATAAAGACACCGATTTTTTCAGCAGGCTGGCTGATTCCACACTCACGCTAACCTCTCAGATCGTTAGTTACGACCCGGCCTATTTTGTTATTCCATATCCAAACGGGGATGTACCTGCCGGCAAGGGCGTTTGTAGTGATGTGGTTATAAGGGCATACCGCAAGATGGGTATTGATCTGCAAAAGGAGGTGCATGAAGACATGGCTGCCAACTTCAATAAATATCCCCGCAAATGGAATTTAGCATCCCCAGATAAAAATATTGATCATAGGAGGGTGCCAAATCTCATGACTTTTTTTGAAAGGCGGGAATCACAGTTGCCAATTGCCGCTATCGCTTCAAACTATAAACCAGGCGATATAGTTTGCTGGATGCTGCCAGGCTCATTAACACACATAGGCATTGTAATAGATTCAATGAATTACGAAGGCAATAACAATTTAATAGTGCATAATATTGGCAGGGGGCAAGTTGTAGCAGACTGCTTATTCAATTATAAAATTATTGGACACTACAGGTACCGATGAGGGTGAAGCTCTATATGGTCACAGCATCATTTTGTCCC
>JBBSKH010000068.1:0-19534 GCA_038256495.1 Chitinophagales bacterium | reverse complement strand
GTCATCTTCGAAGAAATTGATTCGTTGTAGGCAACGTTCCGTGCCGAAGACGTTGCTGAAAAGTGATTTAATGCCCTTTAATCCAGCCCCCATCAACTGCCAATGACTGACCTGTAATATAACTTGCCCGTGCACTAACTAAGAAGGCGGCGGCTGCAGCAAATTCTTGGGGTGTTCCAAACCGTTTCATAGGGATGGTATCTTTCACCTCGTTTACTTTCGGATTTTTTTCAATCAAACTTTCGAGGCGGTTGGTTTGCGTGTATCCCGGCAACAAATTATTGACCGTTATGCCATAGATAGCTACTTCGTTGGATAAACTTTTTACCAAACCCAGTAAACTTGTGCGCACCGCATTGGAAGAAATCAGGTTGTCGGCAGGTTGTTTAACGGCAACAGATGTGATGGTTAAGATACGGCCGAAACCATTTTGTTTCATAGAAGGAAGTACTTGTTGAATAACATCAACAGCACTTAAGAACAATAAATTGTAAAGATGTTTCCAATCATCTAAATTAAATTGTTCGAAAGCGCCGGCTGCGGGGCCACCGGTGTTGGTTACTAAAATTTCAATAGTGCCAAAAGCTTTTACAGCTTGTTGCACGAGGGTTTTTCGTTGGGCTTCGTCTGTAATATCACAAACAAACGAAGCCACCTTATTGGGTGCAATGGCTTCAATCTCGGCTTTGGTTGCAGCCAGTGCGGCTGCATCCGTGCCGCATATAATAACCTTTGCACCTTCTTTTGCCAGTTCCATTGCAACGGCCTTGCCAAGGCCTTTGCTTGATGCAAGGACTAACGCCACCCTATCTTGTATTCCTAAGTCCATTTTATAAATTTATGTTGCAGTATAAATTTTTACCAACTACTTTCTCAAATAAGCATCTGAGCCATCAATCCAATCTTGCCGTGGCGGGGCGAAAGTATCAGTTTCAATCACCTTGCCAATCATTAAAGCTTTGTGCCTGCGATTACCCGGAATAACAATTGCTTCGCCAGCGAGTATGTCAAGCGGATTATCTTCATCATCATCGAACCAGAAACGAAGTACACCTTCCTGCACTTCGGTTATTTGTTCATTGTCGTGCGAATGCCAGGGCACCGTAAACCCATTCTCAAATTCCATCCTGGCAATCATTATTTTTTCTCCATGAATGAATTGTCTTTTCATTTTTGCATTTACCTGTTCTACGGGGATATCAGCCCAATTAATTTTTTGCATAACTATAATTTGATTTAATGATGTAAACATTTAATAAACCGGCACCAGCCAATTGCGTTTGTCTTCAATGGTTCCTGCTCTTAGCCCGGTGATTTCTTTGTACAACATATTGCTGATTACTGCTGCTGCAGCGTTTGGCAAAGTCATATTCACATCGCCATGGGTAATTGCTGAAATATGCGAAACCACCGCCGCCGTGCCGGCACCAAAAGCCTCTGTTAAATTTCCTTGTTGGTATGCTTCAATAATTTCATCTATAAAAATATCCCTCACCTCCACTTGTATATTTTTCTCTTTAAGAATATCAAGAAAGTAAGTACGGGTGGTGCCTTTTAAAATGGCGCCGCTCAATGCTGGCGTTATAACGGTGTTACCAATCACAAAAAATAAATTCATCATACCTGCTTCCTGTATCTTTTTAAATTCAGGGCTTTCAAGCCAGATAACCTGGTCGAACCCCCTCTGTTTGGCTAACTGACCAGCCATTAAAGAACCTGCATAATTGCCTCCTGTTTTGGCTTCGCCGGTGCCCCCGGGTACGGCTCTTATCAATGTTTGTTCTGTAATTAATTTTATGGGCGTTGTAAAATAGGGCTGAGCAGGAGCAGCATAAATATAAAACGTGTATGTGCTTGAAGGAGTAACTCCCAACGAACTTTCGGTAGCCACCATGGTGGGGCGCAGGTATAAAGCACTTCCTTCTGTTTTCGGAATCCAGTTTATTTCTACACGGGTGATTGCTTTTAAGGCTGATAAAAATAATTCGCCCGGCACCGCAGGCATACACATACGCTCCGCTGAAAGATTAAACCGTTCAATATTTAAATCGGGGCGCAGCAGCTTTGGAATGCCATCTGCCCCAATGGTTGCTTTCATACCTTCAAAAATGCATTGGCAATATTGCAGGGCTTTCGATTGCGGATCGAGCAGTAAAGTTTGATAAGGAACAATTCTGAAATCCTTCCACTCTCCATCGGCATAATCCATCATAAACATATGATCGGAAGTAAACTTGCCAAAGGGGATATTGTTGAAGTCAATATCCTTTAGTTTGGAGTTTGCTGTTTTGGTTATTTTAATATCCATATTAGTTTCTTTAATTGTGGTATTTACGTCGCACCAAATTCCGGAGACATTGCCGGAAAGTGGGGAAGTAGAAAAAATAACGTTTACTCTTTTATTCTACCCATCTCCGTTTTAATATCTACATGGTCATGCAGCGTTTTATGCACCGGGCATTTGTCGGCTATTTCCAGTAATCTTGCAAGCTGGCTGTCGTTCAGGTTGCCTTTCACCTCAATAAACCGATCTATATGGTCAATCTTTGCGGTAGGGTCTTCGCAATGGTTGCAGTCAACGCCGTGTTTTTTATTATGGTCCAGGTGAACGTTTATTTCGGTTACCGGCCATTTTTTACGATCAGCATACATACGCAACGTCATAGCGGTACATGTCCCCAATGCCGTTAGTAAATAATCATAAGGGGTGGGACCAAAATCATTGCCGCCTACCGAAAGGGGTTCATCGGCTAAAAAGCTATGTTTACCTGCTATTACCTTGCTGGTAAAACCTTCCTCCCCTATTTGAACCATCACTTTTTTAGCCGGCTTCAGCACATCTTCATCGGCAAATAGTATATATCGTTTGGCCCAGGTGGCTATTAACTCACCTGCATAGGAACTGTCATTTTTATTGCTCAATAAATGATCTGCGCCATCGAGGGAAACAAAACTTTTTGGGTGATGTGCTGCCATAAAAATGAGTGCAGCATTGTCTATACCTACTATTGAATCCTGCGGACTGTGTAAAAGCAAAATGGGTTTGTGCATTTCTTTTACTACTGCCGGCAGGTCATGGGTAGCAAGGTCGTCAAGGAATTGTTTTTTGATGGTAAACTCACGGCCACCAATATCCACAATGGCTTTACCTGTTTGCTCGATAGTGTCAATATCAGACCGCAACAGGTGCTTGATGTGTGCGGGGTCAGCGGGCGCCGCAATGGTAGCTACTGCTTCTACCGACGTCAACATGCTTGCCGCAAAGATTACCGCTGCACCACCCAGGGAATGACCAATGAGCAGGCGGGGTGCTTCCAGTTCTTTTTCCATGTATTTCGATACAGCCAGCAGGTCGCTAATATTGGCAGAAAAATCAGTATCGCTGAAGTCTCCCTCACTTTCGCCCAACCCTGTAAAGTCGAACCGAAGCACGCCAAAGCCCTGTTGCGTTAGAGCAGTAGAAACCTGATTAATGGCGGTGAGGTTTTTGTTACAGGTAAAGCAATGCGCAAATACAGCATATGCAGCAGGATGTTGGTTGATCGGAAGGTCGAGACTAGCCGATAATTGTTGCCCCTCATCGTTGGTAAAGCTTATTTTTTGTGTAGACATAGCATCGTAAATATAAACCACAGCCCCCAATAATTAAACATTAATTATTGGGGGCCTGTTATATTAGTGTACACTAAAAAATAATGTTGGAGTTGGATACAACTACACAGCTTTAGCACCCGTAAATATCAGCACCAGGCAGCACCCACCAAGGGAGTTAATCATCTATTTCACACTCACATTCGTCATCATCATCATCATCTTCATACTGCCCCTGCTGTTCCAGGTCGGTTTCAACCTTTATAAAATTACCCGAGTTATCAAAATGAACCAGCGACTTTTTCCCATCAATCATTGCATAGGCAACATATCCCTTGCCGTCTTTGTTGAACCACTTAATAACAGTTACAGCCGGGTATTTGGCAGCAAAAGAAGTAGTAACCGCCGCCGGCATAACTTTCACATCTACTTCGGGGCATTCCCTTTCCTTGTCATCATCGTGTTTTTCGCAGGAGGCAAAAGTAATGGCCAGGCTTAAAATGATTAAAAGATGTTTCATAAAATTAATTTATATCGTAAGATAAATCATTTATATGAAATGCAGTTGTTTTTAAACATAGCGCCTTCAGATGGTTTGCATACGCTTTCTGCAAAGCGTATGTGGTGGGTCTGCCAGCATATTTTATACAGCATTGAAAAGAACTTATTCACTCGTTTCATTCGCAACATACCCTACGGCGGAGTTCCCGCACATGGATGTTACTTACCAGATAAATGCCGGTGGTGTGCACGACGAAGCCGTATGGAAATACTACTTTCCCGATTTCTACAAATGGGTAGTAGGTAAAATGCCGGCCCATGTTTTAGAAAAGGAAAGCGATTTAAAGATAGGCTGATTGACCGGGCCGCAGGAGTGAAAGTGCAGGTACTGGTTGCAGTATGAGTTTATGGGAGTCTAACAGCAATGGCTACATAAAACACCACGGTAAGAGTTCGTATTTTCCCGGCACCGGTTCTTGTATTTAGTAATCCCATGATGAGGCCAAACAACAAAATTAAATTGGCTCCCATTGGCCGGATAGGATCACCGGTGGAAATGAAGTGTGTCAGCGATTTTTTTGCAGCATAACCTAACTTCATGATAAAACTCCCGCAAAACGTACCTACCTGCCAGGCAGGCCCGATGCCGGAAATGCTTCAACCTTTATGCACCCATATTTCTTAATTTTGAACATGTCAAATTAAGAAATATACAGCAATGAATACTCTACTTATTTCTGCACTTTCACATGTCATGACTTTTGTCCTAGTGGGGTTTTCGCAATGAAAAAATAAAACTAAATGTTTACTCCCATCGTAAGCAACTTGAACAAAAAAGGCTTGCTCATTTAAAAAGATTAAATTCGCAGAAAGCAAATTATGAAAATAAACAAAAGTGCAAATTTCGGCTCTATAAACATGCACGAATATCAGGTAATCATTTCTACAGAATTAAAAGGAGATGAGCTGACTGAAGAGGCGTTGGAGTTGGTTGAACAAAAATTTAATGGCCCCAACGGCGAAATTGTACTTCGCCAGTTTTATCTTACCCGTAAAATAGAACTCCTCAATAATAAGGGTCACTTAAGTGGATATATTCTGTATATGAGCCAGGATAGTTTTTCAGAAATTGACTGGCAATTAATTGATAATGATATTGTAACGGTAGTAGAGCAGATTGATGCAGTTTTAATGCCGTATAAATAATCCTTCTGTCTGAGCGGAGTTTCCCTAAAAATGTTTCCTTTATGTCCCAGCGGGGTACTTCTTTGGCTAAACTTGCAGCCACAACGTAGCAGAGAAAATGTTTAAAAAAACGTCTTTACGCCCTACCGGCTAAATCTTGTTTTGCCGGGAAGGCGGTAAGGTGGAGGGCGAAAATGCGGAATTCAAAAAGTGAAAAGTCTCCCGACAGCAATCGGGATCAAAAATAAAAAAAACGTCTTTACGCCTTACCGGAAGGCAGAAAGCGATAAGTCAAAAATCACAGCCTCCTCGCCCTGGTATTTGAGTAAAAGAACCAGCTATAAAAATGATGTTGCCATTAAATGAATGGTATAAACATAGGTTATACAATAAATAATACTACAAAAAAATAAAGTAAAAGACTTCCTGGTTTTTAAACCTTCGCAAGTCTTGTACATTGCTTTTGAAACAGACCCCGGCGCTACTTGTCGTGTGGGGCATTTCCTGTTTGTGTCCCGGTTTTATCGGCCCTGATATAGCTGTAAATCGAAATTGCTAAGTGGAATCAGTAACCTTTGTAGGCCTTATTGCTCACACCGCGGTGATGCGTTGAACGGGACCCGCTGCAGGCAGCAAGCAGCACTACAATGGCCAGCATCAGTGGCAGCAATTTGTAAAAATAGTTTTTCATAAGTTGATATTAAATGAAGTATGAGTGAAACAATTGAAGAAAATTACCCAGAGGAATAACGCCTGCAACTGTGCATTATTGCAATTAACAGCAGGAGTTTTACAGTAAATGCTTAATTGCAGGAATTGTTTGAAATGGTTTAGAGTGCTTTGAAGCAACTACCCTTGTGGATGACTTTGCAGGGAAGTGGACCACTAATGAAACATAATAAATTTTGTTTCGTGTACTATGAACCGGGGAGAAGCCCATAGCCTACCTTATTTTGGTTGGCTGGTACAACAACCAATAAATTATACACAGGCTGCTCCTAAAATAATTAAAAATGAATTATACAATATCTAAAATGCTCGTTTTTTAAAAGACAGCGAATTTTTGTAATCCTGTTTTTAATATCAATTCATTTTATACAAAATAAAGCCCGCGGTTGGAGGTAGTTCAACCGCTCCGCTCATTTGCATTAACCCTTTTTCATTGATGGTATTTCCATCAGCCACCAATGTCCACTTGCCTGCAGGGAGTGGAATGCTTTTACTTTTTGCCTCACCATTCAATAACACTATAATATCTTTCCAGCTATCATTGTTTGCGTGGTTGTTTATTTGGTAGATGACCAGCAACGGGTCTTCCGTTTCGGTAAATTGTAAATGATCCTGAATCATTTTTGCAGATGGCATTCTAAATGAAGGATGGTTTTTTCGCAAAGCAATTAATCCTTTGTAATAATTAAAAACATTGCTGTAGGTTAATTTTCTGCTCCAGTCAATTTCGTTGATGGAGTCAGGTAAATTATAAGAGTTTGGAACGCCTTGTTTGGTACGCAACATTTCTGCACCTGAATGTATAAAAGGTACACCCTGCGATGTAAGCACAATGGTTTGGCTCAGTTTATCCATCTTTATTAATGCTGATTCTGTTGCTTCCGGGTTACCTAGTTTTAACCGGTCAAACAACGAATTATCATCATGGCAGGAAACATAACTAATCGTTTGCGAAGGCTCAGCAGCCCAGGGTGCTTTTGAATAATTTACAAGGCTGTAATTTATTTGTGGGTGTTGGGTAGCGGCTACAATGCCAAATTTTATACTCTCCTTCAGACCTGTTGCGCCACTTACAAAACCCTTCTCTTTTACATTGTTGTATGGCCCGTGCAAGCCATCTCTCAAATCATCACTAAATGCAGCAATATTATGGAGTTTATAAGTATTCATTTTTACTGCACGCAAATCTTCGGGCAATGGGCTTGCTCCTGCCGTCCAGCCTTCGCCATAAATAAAAATACTGGTATCAATTTTATGAAGCGCATCACTCAGTTCATTCATAGTTTCAATATCATGCACTCCCATCAGGTCAAACCTAAAACCGTCTATATGGTATTCCTTTGCCCAATGCGTTACCGATTCAATCATAAACTTTCGCATCATCTTTTTTTCTGATGCTGTTTCATTGCCACAGCCCGAAGCATCTGAGTAGGTACCGTCTGCATTTTTACGATAAAAATAATCGGGTGCAAACTGATTAAATGCTGATTCCCTGTTAGAAGTATGGTTGTACACAACATCCAGTATAACCCTTATGCCATTGGTGTGCAGGGTTTGCACCATTTGCTTAAATTCTTTGATGCGTACTTTCCCATCATAAGCATTGGTTGCGTAGCTTCCTTCCGGCACATTGTAATTAAGCGGATCGTAGCCCCAGTTGTATGTTGCATCAGGCAGTGTTTCATCAACAGAATTAAAATCGAAAGAAGGCAGTAAATGCAGGTGTGTAATACCGAGTTCCTTTAAATGATCAAGCCCTGTGGCTAAACCGTCTGTACTTTTTGTGCCTGTTTCTGCAATGCCTAAAAATTTGCCTTTGTTTTTTATGCCCGAGTTTTTGTTGATGGAAAGGTCTCTAACATGCGACTCGTACAATACAATATCTGTGTAGTTATTAAGTGCAGGTCTTTTATCATTCTGCCAGTTGGCTGGGTTTGTTTCTGCCATGTTCACCACCATTCCCCTTTGCCCGTTTACGCCTACGGCTTTTGCATATGTATCTGCTGTTTCCTGCAATAATCTATCATTGGCCTCTACCTGGAAAGTGTAATACATATTTTTTATATCTCTCTTAACGTTGGATTGCCAAACGCCCTGCGATGCCTTTTGCATGGCAATCACCTGTATGGCAGTGCCGCCGGCTCCTGCTTTGTAAAGCCTCAAAGTTACTTTTGTAGCTGTTGGTGCCCATACTTTGAAAGTGGTTGATGCGGCGTTATACAAAACGCCCAGATCAGTACCCGTATAAACCGGAAAATCTTTTTTGTTCATCTGCGAAAAACATACAAAAGGTAAAAATGCAAATAACATTATTTTCAATATCATTGTTATGTAAAATCCTTTTATGCTGTACATAGTACAAATTTAATGTGCAGGACTTATTTAGGATCCTTTTATTTTTATATGTTCAACCCAATTTGTCTCCCAGCGGGGTTTTTGGAGCAAAAAAAAACTCCTGCAAAATCCTGCCTACCGGCCAGGAAAAGGCCCCCGTAAATAATAAGTTCCAATTTGCGGGCACACCCTGATGTAGCTTGGTTGCTACTTTGTCGTCAGCATTTGTTTCTTGATCGTTTTCCAGTTATATTTTTTATTTTATCAAATTTCTTTTTAGATAAAGTTCTAAGAGCCATTATAAATTGAAACTGGCATTATAGTGGTAGTAAAGCAGATATGAATCTCTGGCTTGCCCTTAACGGCAAAACAGAAGACTGGTATTATAAATTCAGAAATTACAAATTTTTTTGGTTGCAAGATAAATATGTTATTTCCGGGTTAACAGCAAAGGTCATTCTTCATTATCTTTATTGAACAGATATTTACATTAATTTACACCCTTAAAGAGTAAAACCTCCATACAATATATCTATGAATAAAATTCACACCTTCATCGTTGCAATTGCAGCTGCCGCTTCCTTTATTTCCTGCACTCAAAACAAGGATACTACAGAAGTTAATAACCCAGATGGCAAAACAAGCCCTGAAAACCTGCAGGAGAAAACGCAGGGATTTGATTCAGTAGATTATGCCAACAAGATGAAAGCGGTGGCCAATGGCGATACAACCGGCCGCTGGCCGGTAATGACTGTTTATCCCAAGGCGGGAGCAATATTCCCATATAATAGGGTCGTTGCCTATTATGGAAACCTTTATTCTAAAAGAATGGGCATTTTGGGTGAACTACCCAAACAGGAAATGCTTGACAAACTCATGGGTGAAGTAAAAAAGTGGGAAGCTGTAGACAGCAGCCTGCCGGTAATACCATCTTTGCATTATGTGGCTATTACGGCACAAACAGCAGGTGAGAAAAAAAGAATGCGCATGCCATTTCACCAGATAGATACCATCATGAACTGGGCTAAAGAAATAAATGCCCTTGTATTTTTAGATATCCAGGTTGGATGGAGCACGTTGCAGGAGGAAATCCCCTCCCTGGAAAAATACCTTCAGTTGCCAAATGTTCACCTGGGTATTGACCCTGAATTTTCCATGAAGTTGGGAGATGTTCCGGGCAAACGGATTGGCACTTTTGATGCAGAAGATATAAACTATGCGATTAGTTACCTGGATAGCCTTGCCAAAAAAAATAATATTCCCCCAAAAATATTAATCGTACACAGGTTTACACAAGGTATGGTTACCAATGCTGCCCAAATAAAACCAACTGCAAACGTACAGGTGGTGATGGATATGGATGGCTGGGGCGACAAAATTCTAAAACGCTCTACCTGGCTCCGGTACATCCAAAAAGAGCCGGTACAATTTGCAGGGTTTAAATTGTTTTATAAAAACGATACAAAAAAAGACCCTAATGGCTTGTACACGCCCGAAGAATTAAACAAATTTATTCCTAAACCTATTTATATACAGTACCAGTGATGAAACGAATTTTTATTGCCCTATGTAGCATTGCAGGTATGATGGCCTGTAGCGAGAACAAAAATACACCTGTACCCGAAACGCCTGATAGCAAGCCTGCGACAGAAGCCGAGGCTACACAAAACAGCTCAGAAAAAATAGCTGGTGCAGCCACAATAATGGCAATGCCCCAGGTACCCATACTATGCTATCATCATATCAGGGAGAGAAATGAACCCTATTCCGTATCGCCACAAAATTTTTCTGCACAAATGAAACTATTGCATGATAGCGGTTATCATACGGTATTACCTGAAGACCTGTATAAATACCTTGCCTTTGGTAAACCCTTGCCTGAGAAACCTGTAATGTTAACTTTTGACGATACTGTTCTGGATCAATATACCATTGGATATACTGAAATGAAGAAATATGATTTTAAAGGCGTATTTTTTATCATGACCATTTCGATTGGAAGGCCAAGATATATGAACCGCGACATGCTTAAACAACTGGCTGATGAAGGTAATGCTGTTGAGTGTCATACCTGGGACCATCATAGGGTTACAAACTATACAACTGCTGACTGGGACAAACAAGTTACAGAAGCCAATGCAAAAATTGAATCTATAACAGGTAAAAAAGTTCAATATTTTGCCTATCCTCTTGGACTTTGGAAAGATTCATCTATAGCCCCGTTGAAAGAAAGAAATATCAAAATGGCTTTCCAGCTTTCCACCAAACGTGACAGCCTTGAGCCCTTATACACCGTAAGAAGAATGATTGTTCCCAACAACTGGAGTGCAGATGGGATGCTGAAAGCAATGAAAAGCACTTTTAGTAAATAAAAATAAAGGCCTTATTAAGGTTTTTTCAGCAACGCCTCCCGCAAGGGGCACGTTGCGTAAATGGAGTCTACGTTGCCGGGTATGAGAAAAACTTCTTCACGGCTTCCCGGCTAAATCTTTTCTTGCCGGTAAGGCGGAAAAAATCTCCCGCAGATTTTCGCAGAAAAAAAACGCAAAGGGAGACTTGCTATTACGATAGTGGTCGAGAGCAGGATTAAAGGTTCATCTGCATAATTCAGCGATATCTGCGGGAAGACTTTTCTTTGTCTCCCGCAGAATGGCGCAGATTTTCGCAGACGGAGACTTGCTGTTATGGAAAAAAGAAGTTACCTACTCAACCACGCTGCACCACAAATTTTCGGCTATCCGCTACCGCTTCCCCATCCCAGCGGTAGGCTGCTAAGTAGCCTTCTTTGGCAACGCTGTAATCCAGGCACACCACGTTACTTGTTTGCAGGGCAGGCTCCAATTCATCCAGCCAGTAGTGGCCAATAAAAACCGGCGGTGCATCTGCTGGGTATATATTAATGGCCAGGCCATCGGGCACCGGTTCATCAGTCATTGCTGGCGGACAACTAAACAACAAATCTCCATAATTGGAACCGCTGTTTTGCACCCACCATTTAATGCGGTTGGCCGTTCGGGCATGGCCATCCTTATCGTGCCACTCAAATGCTGCGGGTATATTTAGCTCCTTGCCTTTCAAGGTTTCATCTATAACCATTTTTGCCCTGCTGTCTTTTTCATGGGCCTGCTGCAATAGCTCATTGCTAAGGGTAATGAAATTGTTTTCCTTTAGCCAGTTGATGTGTTCATCATCCCAGCAGGCATGTACGGCCCGCAGGTAGCCAAGGTTGAGGAAGAGCGGCAAGGTTTGAAACCATTGCAGGTAAGCCTCCCACTCCTGTGGGTGGTTGGCAAACTGGTTGAGTGTGGCCTGGTGTTGTTTGTTGTGTGTAGCGTTGTGTGAGCGCAGGTAACCTCCCCTGCCATCAGGCGTAGCGTAAGCCACGGCATTGTACTCATGGTTACCCATCAGGGCGATGGCTTGGCCGGCATTTGTCATGCCCTTTACCAGTTCCAGCGTTTCTCTAATCTGCGGGCCACGGTCTATATAATCGCCTACAAAAATTACTTTTCTCGTTGGGTGTTGCCACACGCCCTCCTGCGCTGCATAGCCAAGCTGGCTAAGCAGTTTTTGTAGTGAGTCGCAATGGCCGTGAATATCGCCGATAAGGTCGTACATGGAAGAAACTTTATAATTTACCAATCTTAATAAAAATCATTGCTTAAAAAACTTAGTAATATAGCCGAAGTTACAAATTGTTCTATTGGCATGAGTTGCCTGGCATAGTAATAAGAATATAGAATTGATGTTGTTTAAAGGCGCTTTCAACATTAGTTTTGTTAGTTGTTCTCTTCTAAATAAAAAATAGATTGATTTTTAAACCTACCTGTATTCTTCAAAGAAAGAAATTATTTTATTTTATTCATTTTCAAATGCAGAGGCCATTTGTTCTTGTTCGTATTTGGGAATATCATATTTTTTTGCAATCTTATCCCAATTTTTTATTTCCTTTTTTATTTCATGTACAATAGTATTAGCCATTTCATGTTCAATTCTGAAATATTTAGCCACAGAAATAGCAAGATCAAAATCAAGAGAATTATCTGTTTCAGATATATTCAAAGTAAGTGCAGTCCCAAAATAAACAGGATTAACATCATACGCAGGGGAGAGATGCCATCCCACGGTTGAAAGTATAAAACCATGATTCCTCAGGTGATCATCGGTGTTTTTAATGGCTATATTAAAAACAATTCTCCTCCATAATTCCCTAAGATCTTCATCAACATTCCCTCCAAACCTCATCAGAAATTCTGCAAGGTCAAGATACGAAACGCCATCAACTCCATCTGTGTGTCCAAGCAATGTAATTGCGGAAGCAAAATGAAGGCGACTACCATTCGCAAGTCTGTCGAACCTGCCTGATAAGAAAGTGTGGTGTTCATTATTAAACTTCTTTACCATTGATGTAGAAGTATTAATACCGGCAGCCATCGCCAACTCTGCCGCAACCATTTCCCAACCACCAATATCAACCTTATCTTTTACACTAGGGAATTTTGCAATCCAAAGGTTACCATCTTCACCAATTACACTTGCCTTGGGGCGAGCCCCACCTAAAGAAGCACCTGGTGCAATAAGCAGCATTAACCATTTTAATATATCTTCTTCTTTTAATTCATTATTTTCCAATTGCAGACTTGCGTATTCTAATTCACGGAGAGACGTCCACGGTGGAGAAGCTATTCCCTTGTTGTCATTTAAAAAAGGTCCATCTGCTTCCAGCTTAAAACGAAGTGCCCCCATTCTATGTTCATCATAAACACCTAGCAGGTAATCTTCTTCAAAAAGATTTTTTAGTTTTCTATTTTCCTTTTTGGCTATGATTGCTTCTCGTCTATCCATTAAAACCCTCCCCCATCTGTCAGGTGATGAGTCCAAAAAAATTCCAAAATTCTTTTTCTCAGATGAGAGATACTGCGGACCACTAAATAGTTTTAGGTCCGGGTCAAGGTTTTGCGCATGGCCAGCTTCTAACCATTCCTTAGCGTAAGTAAACGAAAATACCGCCCTTCCTTTGGTATGGCTTACAGATAAAGTGCCCATAAAATTTGGTTCATTTAATGCTGCCCAGTCAGCATATACCAGTATATCCATATTTTATTTTTTCTTTGGTGCTCTTTTTTTCACAACTAATTTGGTGTCTTGTATCTTTCTTCCCAGTTCATCGTTTTTAGCAAGATTAAGTAAGTCTTTTTCCAACCCAAGCACAAACAATACTTGTATATATCCAGCCATAGCAACATTAGGACTACCTTTTTCAATGCTTCTTAATGTTGTACGGGTAATACCAGCACGTTCCGCAACTTGTTCGGCTGTGAGTTTTCGCCTTAATCGGGCTATCTTAATATTCTCACCCACTTCCTCAAGAATGCTTTCAAGTTTAGGCAATATTGTAATTCCTTTATTATTCATAATGGTTAATATATTGCTCAAATATAGTGCTTTATGGCTAATCTAGTGCTCATTATAAATCAAAATGGCAAATAGCCGTTCGTCGTTTATTATCCTGTAGGCTCATAAGAAAGAACGACTGCGCCTGGGCTGGCTAAGCAGTTTTTATGGTTTGTAGCAATGGCCGTAGATATCGCCGATAAGGTCGTACATGGAAGAAACCTTATAATTTACAATTACCAATTTTCAAAAAAGTTATCCCTCTAAAAGCCTGGTAATAAATTCGGAAGTTACATATTGTTCTATTGTTACGATACATGTTGAAATATTTACACTACAAGCAATTTTATTTCCCTCAAACGCTTTTTTTAAAATAGTTTACTTATTTGCCCCGGCCCTCACCGGAATAAACTATCTCTACGTCATGATCGGAACAGGTCCATACATCAGCGTTGGTCAGAGGGAGATTTATTTTTTCACGCTAAGGCGGACAGGAAGGCAAAGGAGAAGCAATGCTGAATGTCGAATGTTTCGAACCACTAAGACGCAGAGGCACACAAAGGGGCACGAAGGAAGAAGAAATGTTGAATGCTAAATGTTGAATGTTGAATTTTAATGCTAAATGTTGAATGCTAAATGTTGATCACGATATCCGACACCTGCCCTCTCACATCTCACATCTATCATCTGTCATCTATACCCGTCAACGTACAAACTTCATCTGTCATCTATCATCTGTCATCTATCATCTGTCATCCAGCATGCTACTTTCAAACGCCAGCCCACAGGCAGGCACTGACGAAAATATCAAGATTTTTTTACATAAAACAGACGATTATTCATGGTCTTATTTCTACGCTTTGTTTAAAAAACTTTCTTACAATATTTATTTACGTTCAACAAAACGGTCTGCAATGCCGCCCCTGCATAAAAACTGCTTAGCTTTATATGAAATAGCAAACAGCAGCTGACACTATATCTTCTAAATACTAGAAGTAAACAGTTGTTTTTATTATACTATGCCGTTAATTTGTTATAATTTTTACCGGTGCCGCCTTGCTAACATCCAACAACAAGGCAGCCACATTTAAGCAAAGCTAACAACCATTGAAGAAACCTATCAATCAAACCAATAGCAACCCTGCTATACGGGCTGCTGCAGCCGCACAAACCGGGGCTTTATCGTACCGTGATGTAAATTTCAGGCGGTTACTCAACCATTCTCTTTCTGCATTTATACTGGCGGCCCCGGATGGCAATATACTGGATGCCAATAAAGCTGCCTGTAAATTATTTGGCTACCAGTTGGCAGCCATAAAGCAACGCAGTTGGCAAGAACTGGCTTGCGCCGAAGATGGCAGGCTGACCGAACTGCTTGAGCATTGGATTGCCAACGGTGCCAGCAGGGGCGAACTATGCGGCATTAAGAAAAATGGTGAACGTTTTTTGTTTGAATATTCTTCTACTGTATATACTGATGATAAGGGCCATGCTTTTAACGTGACGATGATTCAGGACCTGAGTGAGGTAAAAAGGCTGCACCGGGAACTCTCCCTGCTGATGCATAATACAGACGAAAGTTTTATACTGCTGGATCTACAATTAAATATACTTTCTTATAACAGCAAGGCTGCCAGGTTGTTTCAGAAACTGATGGGTGGCCCGCTGGAAAAGGGTGCATCTGTTTTTGAATATGCACAGCCTGAAAGAGTGCAGGCGCTAACAGCCATGTATGCACGCATACTGGCGGGCAACAAAGAAACAGCGCAGGTAACCATACCCGGTAAGGACGGCGCAGGAACCAGCTTTAAAGTGAAATACCACCCCGCCAAAGATGTCCGCGGGCAAATCATCGGCGTTTTTATTACCGCAAAAAACATTACAAAAGAACAGGCACATTTGAATGCCCTGCAGCAAACACAGGAAACACTTCGCAAGATAATGGACTCATCGCTTGATGTAATATGCACTATTGACAAAGAGGGCAACTTCGTTAAGGTGAGTGCGGCAGCCAAAACAGTTTGGGGCTACCGGCCAGAAAAACTGTTGGGGCGGCCGTATTTAAATATGGTTGTACCGGAAGACCATGCAAATACTTTAGATGTTGCACGTCAAATAATGTCGGGGGTAAACTTGACGGACTTCGAAAACCGCTACCTGCGCAAAGACGGAAGTATAGTTATAATGGGATGGAGTGCACATTGGGATGATGAAGATGAGCTGATGTATTGCGTAGCAAGAGATATAACAGAGAAGAAACGGTCTGAGCTTAACCTGGCGCTTAGTGAGCAACGATTTAAGAGCCTGGTACAGGATGGATCAGACCTGGTGGGCATTATGGATGTGAGGGGTAACTATACTTATGTAAGTCCAACTTCCTATGGGATATTGGGCTACTACCCGGAAGACCTTGCTGGCAAGAATGCTTTTGGTTTTATACATCCTGAAGACCTGGAGCGAGTGCTCGTAAATTTTGCGAAACTGGCCGAGCATCTCAAACTGGAGGTAGCCCCTTTTCGCTTCCGGCACCGCAATGGCGAATGGCGCTGGATAGAAACCACCGTTACCAACCTGCTGAACGAACCAGCCGTAAATGGTTACGTGGTAAACAGCAGGGATGTTACCGAAAGAATTAAAGCGGAAGCAGACATTCATTTTAGTGCTAAATTACTGGACACCATTGGGCAGGCCGCCATAGCCACCAACCTGGAGGGCACCATCACTTACTGGAACCATGCGGCAGAAATGATTTATGGCTATAGCCGGGAGGAAGCCCTGGGCAAAAATATTATGGACATTACTCCTGCCCCGGAAGCGGCTAGCTATGCCGGCGAAATAATGACACAGCTTGCTAAAGGCGAATCATGGGCCGGCGAGTTCCCGGTAAAAAGAAAGAACGGGGAAACTTTTCCGGTATGGATTACCAATTCGCCGGTGCTGGACCAGGAGGGCAAACTTAGTGGCATCATCGGTGTTTCTACAGACATTACGGAACGTAAAAATGCAGAGCAGGAATTGGAACAAGCCAATGAGCGGCATAAACTTGTACTGAAAGCAACCAGTGATGTGGTTTGGGATTGGAACCTGTTGACGGGCAAAGTGATCCGCTCTGCAGAGAATATGAAAAAATTATTTGGGTATGATGTACAGGATGACATTAACCACGAGTCATTTTGGAGCAGCAAAGTACATCCTGATGAACAAGCAGAAGTGCAGGCGAAATTTGATAAATTTTTAAATGACCCTGACAGGTATTACATGGAATGCGAATACCGGTTTAAAACCGCTGACAGCAGCTATGCATATGTGTATGATAAGGGGTTTGTAATAAGAAACGAAGCAGGCAAGCCGGTACGTATGATAGGTTCGGTGCAGGATGTTAGTTATTTGAAGCGTAATGAAATTCAGCTAAAACTTATAAATAATGAACTGGTGCAGCAGGCAAAAGAGCTGGCCTTTAGTAACCGGGAGCTAGAGCAGTTTGCTTACGTTGCCTCCCACGACCTGCAGGAGCCGTTGAGGATGGTGAGTAGTTTTTTAACCCAGATAGAAAAAAAATATGAGCCGCTGCTGGATGAAAAGGGCAAGCGGTATATACATTTTGCAGTAGATGGCGCCAAAAGAATGCGACAGATTATACTAGACCTGCTGGAGTATTCCCGTGCAGGTAATAAGGAAGATCAACTTGAAGAAGTTAACCCTGAAGTGATCGTAAAAGAAGTAACAGCTTTGCTTCGAAGGAAGATAGAAGAAAAGCAGGCCAGCATCAGCGTGGGGGGCTTACCGGTAGTAAAGGCGCATACTTCGCCCATGCGGCAGGTGTTTCAAAACCTGGTTTCAAATGCCCTGCTTTACAGCAGGGATGGCGTGGCACCGGAAATACACATTACTGCAAGAGATATGGAAACGGATTGGGAGTTTGCTGTAAAGGACAATGGCATTGGAATTCATCCAGCTTATTTCGAAAAGATATTCGTGATCTTTCAGCGCCTGCACAATAAGGAAACCTATGCCGGATCTGGTATCGGGTTGGCTGTTACCAAAAAAATCATTGAACATTATGGGGGCCAGGTATGGGTGGAATCTACCGAGGATAAAGGAAGCAGTTTTTATTTTACGATTCCCAAACAACCGGCTTAAAAACAACCCGGCAATAACGGGATAACATTTAAAAGAGCGATGATCATGCATATATTGGTGGTGGAAGACAATGATGGAGATATCCTCCTGATAACGGAAGCACTTGCATTAAGCAAGCTGCAGCACGAAGTTAGCGTTGTAAAGAACGGGCAATCTGCCATAGATTTTTTACAGCAGCAACATGAATACCAAACGGTAAAAGCTCCCAACCTTGTTTTACTGGATATAAACCTGCCCCGCCGTAACGGGCACGAAGTGCTGCATTTTATAAAGAATAGTGCATTTCTGAAACACATACCTGTTATAATACTAACTACTTCTTCTTCAGAAAAAGATATGCTGGCATCTTACCGTAACTATGCCAATTGCTATATTACTAAACCCGTAGAGGCACAACAATTTGAAGAAGTGATAACAGGCATTGAACAGTTCTGGGGCTCAATTGCAAACCTGCCCCACAACCAGGTGAACAAATAAACATATGAACAAAGACAAGAAACCATACCGCATACTCGTAATTGAAGATAATTCCGGTGATTTTTTACTGATAGAAGATTTCATACACGAACAGTTGGAAAGACCGGAAATCATTCACCGGGTAAACTTTGTACAGGCAGCCACCTGGTTGCAGGAATCGGCTGAAGTGCCAGATGTAATACTGCTTGACCTTACCCTGCCGGATAAGAGTGGCGCCAGCCTGGTAGATGCCATCCTGCAAACCGCAGGTAGTGTACCTGTTATTATTCTAACAGGCTTTGCTGATATTGAATTCAGTACCCGTTCCATTGCTCTTGGCATTTCTGATTACCTTGTGAAGGATGAACTGAATGCCCCCATGCTATACAAGAGCATAGTCTATTCCATTGAACGGAAGCGTACCTATCAGCAATTGCAGGAATCGGAAAAACGGGTAATCAGGGCTATCATTAAAACACAGGAAGAGGAACGTTATGAAATTGGCGGCGAACTGCACGATAATGTTTGCCAGTTGCTGGCAACCAGCATCATGAGCCTGGGTATGCTTCGCAACACAGAGCATGAGAGCTACAAGAGTTTTTACGAGTCCACCAATAATTATATCAATATGGCTATTGAAGAGATCAGGAATCTTTCTCACCGCCTGGCACCGGTATTTTTTGATGATGACACTTTTGAAATAGCCATTACCTCGTTGGTAAATTCTTTTAATATGGCGGGGAAGTTTGATGTGCTAATTGATTATGATAAAAAGCTTTCAGCCAAACCAATGCACCGTGACCTTCAATTAAATTTATACCGGATTCTGCAGGAGCAGTTACGTAACATTTCGAAATATGCGCAGGCAAGCAGGATCATGGTATCGCTTCAGTTAAAGGATGCTGAGCTGGAATTGGCGATCAGTGATAATGGTATTGGCTTTTCGCCCGAAAAAGTACGTACCGGGATAGGAATGGCAAATATGAAAAGAAGGGCCGAATTATTTGGAGGCAATTTTTTCCTGGACACAGCACCGGGTAAGGGATGTACGGTAAGGGTGAGGATGAGGGAGGGGGCGTTGCAGTAGAGAGAAATGTTGAATGTTGAATGTTGAATGTTGAATGTTGAATTTTGAATTTTGAATGTTGAATGTTGAATGTTGAATGTTGAATGTTGAATGTTTAATTTTGGATTTTGGATTTTT
>JBBSKH010000067.1:0-19904 GCA_038256495.1 Chitinophagales bacterium | reverse complement strand
CTCCGAGACCGTACATAAAAAATCCTTCTCTCACAAGAAGGTTTTTTTGTACTCGTGGTCTCGCCAGGAATCCCTGCCTGCCGGCCAGGCAGGGAACCTGGGTCTGGAGCTTCGGAAACTCTTAAACTATCCTCCCTCCCGATTTCTATCGGGAAGCGATCGGGAACTCCGAGACCGTACATAAAAAATCCTTCTCTCACAAGAAGGTTTTTTTGTACTCGTGGTCTCGCCAGGAATCGAACCTGGGTCTGGAGCTTCGGAAACTCTTATACTATCCATTGTACGACGAGACCATTATTTTTCGGAGTGCGAATATAGAAATTTAATACTTACCAAACGACTGAATGTTGGTACCAAATATTTTAACGGCTATTGCCAGCAAAATTACCCCAAAGAATTTTCTTACCACTACCACACCGCCCTCGCCCAGCACTTTTTCAATCCACTTTAAAGAGTGCAGCACCACGAAGATCACTACACAGTTGATGAGGATGCCGATGAGGATATTGATATTGGCAAAGTTAGCCTTTAAACTCATGATGGTGGTAAGGGTGCCCGAACCCGCTATCAGCGGAAAAGCGATGGGCACCAGGCTGCCGCTTTTAGGGTTATTATCGGGTTTAAAGAATTCCAGTCCAAGCACCATTTCCAATCCCAATATAAAAATTACAATACTACCAGCCACGGCAAAAGATTGAACGTCGAGCCCAAGCAGGTTAAGAAATTGTTTACCCAAAAAAAGAAATACGATCATCAGCGCACCCGATGCAAGCGTGGCCTGTGTGCTTCGGATATGCCCACCCATCTTCGCTTTTAGCGAAATAAGGACAGGCGTTGAGCCCAGCATATCAATTACCGCAAACAAGGTAAATGTTACGGTAATAATTTCCTTAATGGCTATCCGGGATAGATCGAACATATGGTGATTTTATGCAAATATAACGTCCCTGCCTTTTTTAGTGGTTGCTGTGCCGCCTTAAATTAAAGCTGTACTGCAAACCAACGCTGAAGTTTGTGGGAGCTGTGGGATTAAAATAGCGGCCTGCCGCTGCATTCAGGTCATTGCCAAGGCTGTAAGGATTGTTGAGTGAAACCTGCATAGCCGCATAGTATTGCAACGCACCTGTTTGTTTGCGGGGATTACTGAAACCTATTTTTGCCATCAGCAACTGGTACGCCGGGGCATATACGCTGTTTGCATCATTTAAAGGTATACGGTCGGTATAACTGTAAGCGAGATTGCCGTACCAGCCATCAGAATTTTTCAGCAAGGCAGCAATATAAACTACAGCAGGCGGCGTGCCGGTTAAGCGATTGCCATCATAACTATTGTTGCCTTGCTTGTAATGGATAAACCTTGCACGGGTAAAACTGAAACTACCATCTAATTGAAAACTACTGATGAATCCGTCGTTGTTTTGCAACGGAATGTATTGCAGGGCAATTTCTGCCGCACGCTGGGAAGTGTTGCCGGCATTGCTGTAAAAATCGCCACCGCCACTGTCACGCCTGCTTACAATAGTATTTTGCAAATAGAACTGGTAAAGGGCGAGGTTTATAGAAAGTTTATTTTGTAACAGCGAGGCCTTATAACCCACTTCATAGTTTACTGCAGTTTCAGGCTGCAAACTACTGTTGAACCGGTCGTTGCCGGCATTTACTTCATCTATGCTGGGCACACTATATCCTTTGCTAAAAGAAAGATAAGCCGAACCATGCGGTAGTTTTTTCAGCAGGCTGATCCTTGGCACCCATTGCTTTTTAAACGAACTGCTTTCCTTTTCCGCAGCAGGGTCGCTTAGTTTTTGATAGCCATAATAAAACCTGTTATAACTGATGCCGGAAGTGAGCAGGAATTTTGCCGGCAAAATGATCTCCGTTTGTAAAAATGCATTTGCCTGCACCGATTGCAGGTTTGTTTTCAATTGTAAATTGCCAGCCACACCACTATTGTTATTAAATACACTACTGTTGAAATTGCCCTGCTGAACCTCAGCACCCATATTAGCGGTAAGCTTTTTATGACTGTAGCGGAACACCGTTCGGCCGCCAATGCCTTTCTCATATTTGTCCTCATAATTCCTGATGGTAGGGTTTAAAAAATCAGTATAAGAACCGTACACGCCGGTGCTGTTTTGCCAGCGGCTGTTCCATTGTATTTCGTGTAAGATGCCGGTGTAAATTGTTTTTAAATGTATGGATGCGTTTTGTGTAATGGCGCTGCGAAACGCCCCGGCCGCTGGCCTGGATTGTGCAGGATTGGCGGCAAGCTCTGTAGCGTTAAGTGCGCCGGGCGTTTGATAAAAATGGTCTGCCATAAAAAGATTCAACTTTAACCGTTGTCTGTTATTCAGGCGATAATTTCCCGTGTACTGTGCCACGTCTCTTCGTAAACGGGTATGGCTACGGTAGCCATCTGACTGCTGGTGGCTAACAGATACGGTGCTTTGCTGTGGCCCGGTGGAGCGATAAACGGCGCTGCCGGAAGCATACCCATAGCTGCCGCCGGCAAGGTTCAATTGTAACTGTTCACTACGGATTGCATTGTTTTCGCCGGAGCCTAACAACAGCACGCCGCCCGTGCCGCTGCCGTACATACTGCCCGATGGTCCTTTAATGATCTCCATCCTACTGATGATTTCCTGCGACAATGCATTGATGTAGGTATTGCCGCTGGCATCGGTAAAAGGAATGCCGTTCCAGTACACTTTTACGTTTCTAACGCCAAAGGTGGAACGCAGTAAATTGCCGCGGATGCTGAGGCGGTAACTGCCCGGGCTGCGTTCATCCATTTTTACACCGGGCACCGTGTTTACTGCAGTTACAAAACTGCTGTTATCTAATTGCTGCAGGCGCTGCTTGTTTAAAACGCTTACTGCCGCGGCAAGGTTGGTCGACTGGTCCTTCTTTTCAAAAGCGTAAACGATCGTTTCATCCAGCAGGTTATCGGCATATGATAATACAACCGTATCCGGCAAAGCTTCGTTTAATAAAAACCTGCGGGATTGATAACTAATATGGGTGAAATTTAGGTATCGGTCGGTACTGCTATACTCTACAAAGAAGCTGCCATCCGCCTTGCTAAGTGCCTGCCGGTTATTGCCAATGCTGATGCTGACTGCTGCAACCGGCTGCCGGTCCTTGTTTACAACTACCCCGCTGTAACGCAGTTGCGGCAGCGCCGAAAGGCTACAGCAAATAAAGGAAGTTATCAATAGCATTTGTTTCATCTGCATTTTTTAAAGCTATGAAATCATTAACGGCAAAGGAAGAAAAAAGTTATGGTGGTTGCATGTTATCTTATTTGCCCGGTAAGATATCAACGTACCAAAAGCCCGGTACTTCTTCCTTTTCCCCTTCCTGTGTTTTTAATGGCATTTCCCTGTAAATCATTTCGCCAGTATGAACAGGGATGGCATGTTTAAAGATCGGTCCGTCATAACAGAAGCTATGGTATTCGCCGTTTTCGCCACATGGGTCTGCTGCTGCAGGCAGGTCTTGAAGAAAGTCGGCATCCACTTGCCTGCCCAGCATTTCCTTTGGCAGCCATGCCGTGCTGATGCAGCAGGTAATGGTTTTAAAACCATGTTGTATAAAGTCGGTAACGAGTTGACGGGTATCCATTTTCCAGAGTGGAAAAACCACTTGCATTCCCATACCGGCAAACAATGTTTCCCGGTATTGCCGCAGGTCTTCCAGGAATATATCGCCGAAGATGATGTGGTGGATGCCTTGTTCTTTTACTTTGGCCAGGGCAGCAGCTAGCTGTTGTTCGTAGTGTTCGTTGCTGCTTTCGGTAACATATACTTTCAGCAGCGGAATACCAATTTCCGTTGCCTGTGCTTCTATTAATGTTTCCCTCACACCGTGCATGCTCAAACGCTGTACCGGTTCATTGAATGTGCTGATCAAAAATTGTACATCATATACCTGCGCCTTCAACACAAGGTGCAAAGCATATGCACTGTCTTTGCCGCCACTCCAACTCATTACTGCAGGTATTTTATCTGTCATGCTTCTTCAAATATAACCCGTTTTTAAAATTCCCCCTCACCATTGGCGAGGGGGAATTTATTTAAAACTGTGCGCTGATGCCTAGCGTATAATTTGACTGTCGGCTGTTGTAACCCGGCACATCAAAATATTGTTGGTCGGTAATGTTGCGCAGGTCTGCAAATACCCTGTAATATTTTGCAAAGCGGTAGCCTGCATAAAAGTCTAACGTATAATAAGCAGGCATTACTGCCGGCCCGCCGTCATATTCTCCTTTTGTTCTTGAACCCACAAAGCGTGCACCCGGCATTATAGTAAAATTTTTCGCAGGCTCCAATGTAAGGTTACTGTTCATGCTGAAGTTGGGGCGACGGTAAAAGTTCTTCACCTTGCTGTTGCCGTTTTTTCCTTCACCATCTACGTAAGTAAAATTGGTTATCCACTGTCCTATCTTTCCAATGGCAAAACTGCTTTCTACTTCAAAACCATAATCATGCTGTTCATCACGATTAATGTATTGACTTTCGTAGCTAACAGGATCGGTGTAAAAAACGATCACATCTTTAATATCTCTTTTAAATGCTACGAGCCGCAAACTGTTTTGCTTGTTATTGCTGAAAGACTGCACGCCAATTTCGTAGTTGGTACTTTTTTCAGGCTGCAAGTCTTTGTTATTAAAAGGCTGGTTGTACAACTGGTACAACGAAGGCACTTTAAATGCCGAAGAGAGGTTGATGAATACCCTGGTGTTTTCATCAATATTATAAGATGGATTTAACGACCATGTGGCGTTGTTGCCGTAAATGCTGTGGTTGTTATAACGAACACCCGCCTCCATATTAAAGTGTTTATAGTCCAACAGATTCAGGGATGCATAGGCTGCATAGTTGGTAGTGCTGGCAGAATCTCCGAGCGCAGTTTCGTATGGTCCGAAGGCACTGATGCTTAAATAGGACTGCTCCGTTTTATTGGCAATGCGCTGCAGGCCTGCCAGCAGCGATAGTTTGGTCGTTAATTGCATGTTGCCATATAACTCGCTTACAAAAGAATAACCCTTGTAAGAACCGCGGGCATATTTGCCAAAGCCGCCAATGCTGGCGCTATCATCCCTCAGCAATCTTTCTGTGTTAATGTAAGTATTTACCAGGTGCAGGGTAGTGCGCTGGTTGTTGTAAGTAAGCGAAACACTGTTCACCAGGTTGCTGTTCCTGTTTGTATAATCTTTATCGTCTTTAAAAGCACCGGCATCAAGATCGGTGTTGTAAGTGCCGTAATTACCTGTGTAACGTGCAACCAGTTTTGGCAGAATTTTATAACCAAGGTTTGCCTGGATATTGTGTTGCTCAATGCCGTCATCATCAAAACTTTTATTGCCCGTGCTGTCGTAGGCGCTGGAAAAACCTTTGCTGTTGGTATAGCCGTATTGCAGGTTATAATTAAATTTTTGTATAGCGCCCGCCAGTCCTGCATTTGCTTTAAAGGTTTGGTAACTGCCGTAGGAAAGCAATGCATTGGGAGTTGGTTGCTTAGCGCCTCCTTTTTTAGTAATGATGTTGATGACCGCTGCCACCGCATCGCTGCCCCATAAAGTGCTTTGGGCACCTTTCAGAATTTCAATTTTTTCTACCTGTGCCGGGTTGATATTATTAAGATCGAAGAAGCTGGAAATAGAAGAAGGATCAGCAACCGGTACGCCATCAAGCAATATCAATGTATTGCTGGTAGCGGCACCACGGATATAATAATCCTGGTTGCTGCCGGGATTATTATTGGCACCTGTAATGAACACCCCAGCCTGGTTGTTTAAAATCTCGGTAATGGTTTTACCTGCGTTTAATTGAAGGGTAGCCTGGTTAATAACCGTGACTACTTTGCCCGTTTGCGATTGTTTAACGGGCGTTTTAGTGGCAGTAATCACTACCTCGTCTAAATTACTACTGTCCGTTTTTTGTTGTTGTGCAAACAACTGGCTACTGAATAATGCAGCAGCCGCAATAAAAATTTTCTTTTTCATTTTGTAGAAAAGTTTTTTGGTGGCTGCTTCCAGGAAATCAAAAAAGAAAGAAATATAAATGCCCTGGGGCTTTTACACTCCATGCCTTTCACCCGAAAGCTTTGAATGATGTTAATGAAACTGGCAGGTCTTCTGGCTTTGCATTTACTTTTACCTTCCCATCCCAATACTTATCGGGACAGTGGTGTAAGAAAAGTGCCTTTCAAAACCCCTCCTCGGGAGGGGCCTGGGGAGGCCGCTTACAGCTACGGGGATAGCGCCGGTTTTTCACCGGACTTCCCTTTTAATTCCGTCCCGATAACTATCGGGACTGGAAACCAATTTCGCTGCAAATGTAGGGAGCTTTGCTGATGCCTCAACAAAAAAATATTTGAGCTTGCTAACGTGCATTACAAATTATCCCTATCTTTTGATTATGACTGCAAAAAACCAAAAGCTAAACCTCTTTTCCCTCACCATGATCGTTATTGGTTTTGTGATAGGGATGGGCATTTTCAGAACGGCGGCTACCAGCGCAAAAGGTGCCATTGACCCCTCTGTATATTTCAGTGCCTGGGCTATTGGCGGTTTGGTTGCCCTTTGCGGGGCGTTAACCTATGCAGAGATTGGCAGCCGATACCCGGTAACCGGCGGCTATTACAAAGTTTTTGCTAAAGCCTATCATCCCAGTATTGCGTTCGCTATCAACTGCCTGATATTGGTGAGCAATGCCGCCAGCATCAGCGGTGTGGCACTTATTGGCAGCGGTTATCTTTTAAAATTATTTCCCGGTGAATGGACGGATATTGATAAAGCCTTGCTCAGCTCCGCAGCTATCCTGGTTTTTTACTTTATTAATTTAAGAGGATTGAAGACCAGTTCTATGGCTCAGAATATTTTAATGATGATCAAGATTTGTATGGTCATCGTTTTAATATCGGCGTTGTTCTTCCCAGATAAGTATGCCGTGGAAACAGTTGCAACTTCGGTTGCGGAACCAGCGGTAGCCTATAGCTGGGTAGATTGGGTAAGGAGCCTGGGCGTGAGCCTGATTGCCGTTTCGTTTACCTATGGGGGTTACCAGCAAACCATCAACCTGGGCAATGATGTGCAGCAACCATCTAAGAATATTCCTAAAGGGATTTTTATTGGCATCATAGTGATCATTAGTTTGTACATGCTGGTGAACCTTAGTTATTTTAACGTGGTTGGTTTTAACCAGATGAAGAACGAAAAGGAGATTGCCTATGTAGTTATCGACCGCATTTTTGGCGGTACGGGTGCGTCTGTTTTTGCGGCCTTCCTTTTCCTTGGTGTGCTGGCTTATGTAAACGGTTCGCTGCTTAGCAATCCCCGTGTAATGTATGCAATGGGAGAGGATGGCAGCCTGCCAAAACTGTTCTCCCTGCATAACAGCAAAACTAATGTGACCACTTTTTCGCTGACTATTTTTTCTGCAATTTGTATCGTGATCCTTTATTTTTCGCAGGAGTTTGAGCGCATACTTAGTTTTACCATTTTCCTGGATAGCTTCGGGATGATATTGAGTGCGGCTACTATTTTCTGGTTTCGTAAAAAAACAAAGCACCTTGATGGTACGGGGATTTACAAGATGAGGTTATTTCCATTGATGCCGGTGATATTTATTCTGGCTTATTTGTTTGTTGGCGTAAGTATTACCATTGCTGATCCTTATGCCGCATTAACAGGCCTGGGAGTGTTGGGTGTATTTGTAGTATTGTATTTTTTATTGCATAGAAAGCGGAAACCGGGATTGATTGAATAGGGGGGCGAAGGCCTCCCGCAGAAAACGCAGATCGACGTAGAATAGATGGAGGAAAAGTCTCCCGCGGAAAACGCAGAATAACCCCGAAAAAAAACATCTGCGTTTCTTCTGCGAAAATCTGCGGGAGAATGAATTGATACGACTCCATCTGAAAAGCTTCCCGCAGAAAAATAAACTGCATATGGTATACTTTCGTCTTTACTTAACTACTTAATTTTTCCCAATGGATATTTCCTACATCATTAACGAACTGGGCGAAGAAAGGCAGCAATATTTTAATGCCGTTTCACCACCCATTATGCAAACCAGCAATTTTGCTTTTGCTACCGTAGAAGAAATGCGGCAGGCATTTGCAGATGAATATTCCACCCACTTATACAGCCGAGGCAGGAACCCGACGGTAGATATTCTTTGTAAAAAACTCGCCGCCCTGGATGGTGCCGAAGATTGCCTTGTTTTCAACAGCGGGGCCGCCGCTATTTTTGCGGCTGTGCTTACCAATGTAAAAGCCGGCGATCATATTGTAAGTGTGCAAAGACCTTACACATGGGCACAAAAATTATTCAATGATATATTGCCCCGCTTCGGTGTAACCACCACCTATATTGATGGGCGGGATATTGAAAATTTTGAGCGGGCTATCTTACCACACACCACACTCATATATTTAGAAAGTCCCAATAGCTGGGATTACCAGTTGCAGGACCTTGAAGCCGTTGCCGAACTTGCCAAAAGTGAAGGCATCCTCACCATCTGCGATAACAGCTACTGCAGCCCCCTGTACCAGCAGCCTATACTATTGGGCATTGACCTTAGTTTGCAATCTGCCACCAAGTATATTGGCGGTCATAGTGATGTGGTGGCCGGTGTATTATGTGGCAGCAAAGAAATGATTGCCCGCATTTTCAACAGCGAGTACATGTGTATTGGCAGCGGCATACAACCCTTTAATGCCTGGCTGCTCATCAGGGGATTGAGAACCCTGCCTATGCGGCTGAAACTTATTTCCGAAACTACCCGGACGGTGATTGATTTTTTAAAACAACATCCACATGTAGAAAAAATATTTTTTCCTTTTGATGAAGATTTTCCGCAACTGGAATTAGCCAAACAGCAGATGAGCGGCGCATGCGGCCTTCTTACGTTTATTATTAAAGCAAACAGTGTACAAGAGATTGAACAATTCTGCGAAGGCTTGAAACATATCCTGATGGCAGTGAGCTGGGGCGGTTACGAAAGCCTCATCATTCCTAAATGCTCGGGCATGCCGAGGGAAGATTTTGATGCACAAAATAAAGAGCATCGCATGCTAAGGTTGTATGTTGGGATGGAAGATGCGGATTATATTATTAAAGATTTGGAAAGGGGTTTTGCACACATGCAGTCAGCTACTCAATGATCTTTTGTATCTCTGACCTTATCGGTTGGTGTCCCCACCAACCGAAATCACAACCGAAATCACAACCGAAATCACAACCGAAATCACAACCGAAATCACAACCGAAATCACAACCGAAATCACAACCGAAAATTCCTTATCGGTTGGTGTCCCCACCAAACGAAATCTTAACTACAATAATAATGAAGATCTCACCACAAAAGAAATTTTTTCATCCTCCTTATAAATACTTTTCCTTATCGGTTGGTGTCCCCACCAAACGAAATCTCAACTACAATAATAATGAAGATCTCACCACAAAAGAAATTTTTTCATCCTCCTTATAAATACTTTTAACCCATGGAAAATATCCCCTACCTGCGGCAAGGACAGATGGACTATCTTAGCTCGTACTTCTATACCGACACCATCTTTGAGTTTAAGCATTTACTCGCAGATGATTACTGCAAAAAAATTGTAATAGATAGCTGGAAATACTTAGTTGATAATAGTAAAATTGAGATATATGCATACGTAATTATGCCTAATCACATCCATCTGATATGGAATATGCTGGAGCTTAATGGCAAGGAATCGCCTGCAGGTAGCTTCGCCAAACATACTGCCCATGCATTTAAAAAGTATTTAAAAAATAATAATCCCTCAGAACTTGTAAAATATTTTTCGCAAAAGTTTGACAGGCAATACCAGTTTTGGAAGCGAGATCCTTTAGCGATTGCTTTAACATCGGAAAGGGCATTTTTGCAAAAACTGGAATACATCCACAACAACCCGGTGGCAGACGCCTGGCTACTTGCCATTTTGCCAGAGGATTACCGCTGGAGCAGTGCGAGGTTTTACGAGCAAGGCGTGGACGAGTTTGGGATTTTAACGGACTACAGGGATTGAATGCTATTCCGGTTGGTGGGGACACCAGCCGGTAAAGGAAGTGAACGCTGTTCCGGTTGGTGGGGACACCAACCGGTAAAGGAAATACATCCACAACAACCCGGTGGCAGACGCCTGGCTACTTGCCATTTTGCCAGAGGATTACCGCTGGAGCAGTGCGAGTTTTTACGAGCAAGGCGTGGACGAGTTTGGGATTTTAACGGACTACAGGGATTGAATGCTATTCCGGTTGGTGGGGACACCAACCGGTAAGGAACCGGAAGGCAAAACCGCTACTCAATAATCTTTTGTATCTCTATCAACTTTCCTTCTTCATTAAATCCTTTTAGGGTAAGCAGTAATTTTTTTGATACGTCGTTGTTGTAAAAGACAATGTTCACCTTATGGTTTGTTTTGTCAGTAATAACATAAGGCTCCCAGTAAAGCGTGGTCCGCAGGTCTTGTTTGGTTTTTGAAGATTCGGTATCGTACGCTGGGTTAAAAAATTGTTTAGCGATGCTGTAACCTTTAATGATGTTGGTTTTCATATTGCTGCCGCTTCCTGATGTTTCATCGCCTCTTTTAGAGTACACATACAGAGCGCCTACTCTTCCATTGCCTACAGATTGTATTACCAAACCAGGGATAAACTTAATGTAGGCCACGTTGTTCATATTGATGTTGCCGAGACCACTAGGCTCCCATTGCACTTCATCAATAAACACCATCACATCTTTCCAGGCTCTAAACGGATCGTTCTCAAAATGATCGATTGCCTGCAGGGAGCGGCCGCCCATGCCCGCAGCAACCCTTAGCCCGGGTACCTTGCCAAAAACATAGGAGTAGATATCAATGCTTGTTTCGGCATTGGGATCGTCCAGTACATTTATCTGGTAACCTTTAGATGTACCCCTGAATAAACCAGTTGCATATTTATCTTCCATCTCCTGCAAACGCCGGGTTACAGGATTTACCATCCTGGCATTGAATTTTACCTCCTTTAAGGTTTTCGTTTTTACATTGCCGGTATCAGTTGGAGTGTTGTTGATCCAGTCAAAATCCGGACCGGCTGTACTGCTTATTGCATCTGTGCCTGATGGCAATACCAGTCTGCCTGCAGCTATTTTATTATGAACAGTCAAATGTTCCTGCATGGCATGAGCATCGCTTACCAGTTTCAGGTAAGGCATGGTTTCCGGGTAGCCCTCTACCTGGTAATATATTTTGGCAGAATCGTAAAATACGAGGCCATCTGTGCTATAGCTTGTTTGTGTTTGCTGCGGTAATTTATAAAACTGATTGCCCGTTTGCGGGTCTTTTATCATAAGCGTTAGCTGCGCATTTTGTTTCAATGCATAGTTCTTTTCCTTGTAAGCTACGCCCAGGGTAATATAATTGTCAACCTGCCGGATGGCACCAGTACCGGGTGCAAGCGGCCAGTCGTATTTCCGCCAGCCATGGGTAGCCGTTACCAGTTCAGGATACTGCTGCATCAGCGGCTTCAACGCTAAACCCGGCCATAAACCTTTTAACTCGCCGGCCACCAGCAATTCATCTTTAATGCCAGGTTGGTCATGGCTGAAAAACGAGGCATCTGCAATGGAGAGCGACATATTGGTGAACAAGGTATCTGGCACAACGATGCTGATTTCGTTCTTGCCTTTTGATGCTGTGCTGGTTTGTGTAAAGTTGATGATAGGATCGTTGGCAGCAGCGTCTTCATGTTTTATGTACACCAGTTTTTCCTGCAGCGGATTCCAGCGGCTATCCGTTAAAGTAACTAACAGCAAACCGGCGGGGACGCTGTCTGTTGTGAATTTATTTACCGCTTGTGATAAACCCTTCATCGGCAAAGCGGCTTCGTAAATAATAATGTTGTGTACGCTTGCCCGCAGGTGCAGGGTATCGAAATTGGATGCATCTGTATTTTTCAACACCGAATAAAAAACATTCTTGTCAGCCAACTCTGTATGTAAAGTGGCGCCCAGTTCTTTTACTTGTGGCAACAGCGTTTCATGTTGCCGGCCCTCTGCATCCTGCCAGCTTGCTTTATAAGTAGTGCCTTTCTTTGGCAGTAACTGCAACTTGCCTAATCCCATTTCATTGGTAGCAAAACTATCTACCACGGTTTGCCCATTGCTATCAACGATCTTGCCATGGGCAATGGCCGGGCTGCCATCATTGTGCCATGCTTTAAAGGCCAGGTAACTGTACAAACCAGCTACCCACTGACCACCCTCGGGGAAAAACTGCAGCGAGGTAGTTGCGGTTGGGGGTTCAATATTAGTCAGGCTATCGGGAGTAGTTCTTATGGTAAGTGTGCGTTCATATAAATGAGTACTGTCTTGCAGCCACATGGCTTTGGTAAATGCTTTTACCACTAAAGCGGTATAGCCAGAATCTGCCGCAATTTTAAAATCACCATTAGTAGTGCCTTCAATTAAGGGGTAACGCTTTTCTGCAAGCAGTATGCCGTTTTGATCATAAAAACCGATGAAGAGGTTGGAGCTTAAAGCGGAAGGTTTGTTGTTGAAATAAGTGTAACACTTAAACCAGATCATTTCGCCCGGAAGGTAGCTGTCTTTATCAAAATGTATATGCATGGTTTCTACCTGCTGTGCTTGTACAGGATGAATGGCAGCAAAGCTGCAGCATATTAGCAGGAAAAGGAGCGTCCTCATGGGTGATAATTGTGATTGTAAATATACATTATCAAGTCCAAAATATATTGTTAGACTGCAGTGGACTTTCCGTTTAATTCTCAGTTATTCGCTTACATGATTTTCAATAAATGATTCCAGTTTATCAAGTTCAATATCTTCCATTTTAAGACGGGAATAAGCGATGAGGCCATTCTTGTCTATCAAATACACCTGCGGAATGGCAAGGTCCAGCCCATAGATATGACAAAAGTCGGAGCGGTCATAAACATTTATCCAAGGCAATTTATTTGCTGCGACATAATTGCGAAGTTTCGATTCATCATAATCTGCACTGAATGATACCATTGCCAGCTTATCCTGGTATTTGGTATATAAGGCTTTTAATTTTGGAATCTCGGCAACACATGGTACGCACCAGGTGGCCCAGATTGTAATAAGCACCGGTTTGTCTCCGAAAGCATTTAGGGTGTAATTTTTTCCTGATAAATCTTCGAAGCTGATGTCTCGGCCTGGTGCTTCGGTGTTAATAGCCAACCGGTTTTCATCCTGCTTATTTTCAATATATTTTCCTTCGAATGTATTTTTATATGTCGGTTGTAAATATTGTTCGTATAACGACAGGAGGTAGGAAGCTGGATATGTTTTTTTTCCGGCAATTTCATTCATGAAAAACCAAAGGCTGTATTTTGAAGGTGGAGTAGTTTTTAAAACTTCCAGCTTTTTATCCCAGATTGCTTTATAAAGTCGGTCTAACTGACTTAAGGCTGCCGAATCACCGGAAACAATATCGTTTTCATTCTTTTTGTAATACAAATTACTGGCGGCTATTTCGTCTTTTGAAGATGCTTCAAATTTCGGTTGTCCCGCATCTTCAAAACTTAATAAGCCTGATTTTTTTTGTACACTTATTTTATCAGTTAGTGAATCATAATATAAGTGTATTGATGTTTGTTTTTTTTCAACGAAGAAACTATGAATGGAAGGGCTATTAGTGGATGAATAGTAATAAAACTCCAGTACCGGGAAATCTAAAAAAGATTTTTCCTTTGCATGGAACTGATTGCTGGCGTTCTTATTTAATTTATTCATGTTGTACCCGGTGTAAAAATATGTTGCCAGCTTTGCAGGATCAATCTTAGCTCCTGAAAAAGAAATATTAATATCATAGTTTTTTTGAGCGTATGTGAGGTTTGCTGCATAAAAAAATAGCAAGAAAGATATAAGCAACTTAAGCGGAGGACTAGTTTTCATCATTTATTATATTAGTTTTCAGAAAATCTGATTTTTGCAGTCAGTTGGTACAATTGTGATCGTAAATATAAAGCAATGCGCCTTTAAAATAATGCTAACAGGAATTAGATACCCAGTTAAACATATTTTAGGTAATCAGAATCGATAAAAGCATTGCTTTCAGGTAGCGAGACTACACAAAAGCGTTGCAATCATCTATATTCTCCGTTCATAATATATTTTTGCCAAACTATCTTTACAAGCAATATTTTTGCCGCATGCGCCTTTTAATATTATTTACGGGTTTAGCTCTTTTTTCGCAAAATAGCGTAACTGCACAACAGAAATGGAATCTTCAGACTATCGTAGAATATGCTATGGCCAATAATATTGGTGTAAAGCAGGGCGAAGTGCAGGCAAAATTATCGGGCCTTACCTATAAGCAAAGTAAATTGTCTGTGTTGCCCAATGCCAATTTTAGCGGGAGCAGTAGCTTAAACAGTGGTAATAACCAGGATCCGGTTAGTTTTGGCAGGATCACCCAAACTTATTTATCAGCAGGGCTACAATTGCAATCCAGTGTAGACATATTTAATTTTTACAGCAAGCGCAATACCATTGCCGCCAATGAGTGGGAATTGAAGGCAGCCATTGCCAGCGTTGGCAAACTGCAAAATGATATTGCACTGAGTGCTGCCAATGCCTACCTGAATATTCTGCTGGCCATAGAGCAACGGAAGATAACTGAGGTGCAGATTTACCAAACTTCCGACCAGTTGCGGCTTACCAGGTTACAAGTAGATGCGGGTGCATTGCCCGAACTGAATGCTGTGCAACTGGAAGCGCAATTGGCCTTGGACAGCGTAAATTATATTACCGCCAAAGGCAATGTAACCATCGCCATCCTTAACCTGAAATCTTTTATGAATATTGATGCAGCTGCACCTTTTGAAGTTGATACACCTCCGCTGGAAACTATTCCCGTAGAGCCGATCGCAGATCTTCAACCGGAATATGTATATAACCTGGCGCTGACCAACCAGCCGCAGCAAATGGTGAACGACTACCGGTTAAAGGCAGCCGAATTTTCAAAAGATGCAGCAAGGGGTGCCATGTATCCCAGTATATCAGCGTTTGGTAGTCTTGGCAGCGGTTATAATAACCAGGCCCGGCAGATTGTTGGCACCAATACCATAAATGCGCCACTAGGTAAAGTAAATGTATCGGGTACAGATTATAGTGTATTTCCTTTACAGCCCTACACGGTGCCGGTTTTCCAGAACAGTATGTTTTTTAACCAGCTAGGCGATAACTTCCGGCAGGGTGTTGGGCTTAGCATTAGTGTACCCATTTTTAACAGCGGTAGTTTAAAAACTGCTTATGAAAGAAGCAAGCTGAATATTGATAACCTGAACCTGCAAAAAACGAAAGATGACCAGCAGTTGAAACAGGATATTTACCAGGCCTACAATGCAGCCTTGATTGCTTTGGAGAAATTCAATGCTTCGGCAAAATCTGTTTCTTCCTCGCAGCAGACCTACGATTTTGCTGGCAAACGATTTAATGTAGGTATGCTGGGTACTTTTGACCTGGTGACTGCACAAAATAATTTATTGAGGGCCAAATTAGATTACAGCATCAACAGGTTTGACTATGTTTTTAAAATGAAAGTGCTGGAATTTTACAAGGGCCTTGGCATCAAATTATAAGACCGGTTTTAACCTTAAAAAACATCATTAATAAAACTTAGCCGAAAAACGGACGACATGAGCAAAACAACAAAATGGGTATTAATAGGAATTGGGATTCTGTTGGTGGTATTAATCGTATTATCAAAAACCGGGGCATTTGGAAAAGCGGAAGGTGTAAAGGTTACGGCAGAGAAAGCAGAACGCCGCACCATTATTGAAGCGGTAAATGCCAGCGGTAAAATTTATCCCGAGATAGAAGTAAGGATCAGTCCCGACATCAGCGGTGAAATAACTGAACTGACAGTTCAGGAAGGAGATACAGTGAAGAAGGGCCAGTTACTGGCACGGATTTATGCGGATGTATATAATATTCAACGCAACCAGGCAGCAAGTGGTGTTGCCCAAAGCCAGGCGCAGGTAGCCAACTCACAGGCAGCATTAGACGCACTGAAAGCCCAGCTTGACCAGGCTAAACAAACCTACGATATGCAGCAGAAGCTGTATAAGGAAAAAGTGATCAGCCAGAGCGAATTTAATGTGGCAGATGCTAATTATAAAACTGCTGTGGCCAATTACAATGCTGCCAAGCAGGGAATCCGTGGCGGACAGGCTAGTGTGCAAAGTGCCAGAGAGAACCTGGCAAAAGCCAACACAGACCTGGGCCGTACAGCTATAACCGCACCCATGGATGGGGTGGTGAGTTTGCTGAGCGTAAAGAAAGGAGAGAAAGTGGCGGGTAATAGTTTTAACGTGGGTACCGAAATGCTGCGCATTGCAGATATGAGCGCCATTGAAGTAAGGGTGGATGTAGGGGAGAACGATATACCAAAAGTAAAACTTGGCGATAGTGCGCTGATTGAAGTAGATGCATACAGCGGCCGCAAGTTTAAAGGAATTGTTACGCAGATTGCCAGCAGCAACAACGGTGCAGCAGGTGCCAGCAGCCTGGCCAGCACCAGTAATGATGTTACTCAATATAAAGTGTATATCCGTTTATTGCAGGAAAGTTATCGTGACCTGTTGGGCAAGGGACGTTTCCCTTTTCGCCCAGGCATGAGTGCAAATGCAGACATACAAACCCGCAGGCAGATTAATGTACTGAGTGTGCCCATTAACGCAGTAACCACAAGGGAGAAAAATGACAGTTTAAAAACTAACAATAAGAGCAATACCACAACAGATGCCAAAACTTCTACTTTTGATGATGATCTTGAAGTAGTGGTGTTTGTAAAAGATTCTGCGAACAAAGTAACCAGGGTAAATGTTGGTACAGGTATACAGGATATCAATCATATTGAAATAACCAGCGGGCTTAAAGAAGGGGAGACGGTAATTACCGGTCCTTATGAAGCGGTAAGTAAAACACTGAAAGCCGGAACTAAAATAAAAGTGGTCGATAAAAAAGACCTGTTTGAAAAGAAAGAATAGGTATTGGTAGATTCTAATTAAAATATAAGATTACGATAGGCACCTTTGGTGTCTATTTTAATTATTACAACTGACAAACCTTGTTTAAAAAAGTTACATTATCCGTTATTACAATGTTGATATTTGGCTGCGCCTTTAGCCAGGTTGCAAAATTAAAAATTACAGCAACCAGTGAGAAGAAAGAGCTCCCTACAGCAACCGTTGTTCTTTACCAGTTGCCAGACACTGCGGTAGTTGCTACAAAAACTATTGAAGCGAGTCAATTTTTTAACGTGGCACCACAAGGGCTTTACTTGTTGAAATTTACTGCGGCAGGGCTGCAAACAATCTATGAAACGGTGATCATAAAAGATAGCATCACTAACCTTTCTATTAGCTGGCGAGCTGCAACAACAGACCTTGGAGCTGTTACCATAGTATCTCGCAAACCACTAATAAAACAGGAAGATGATAAAACTATTATAGATGCAGAAGTGCTGGCCAACAGTAGTACCAATGCGTATGAAGTATTGGAAAAAACACCTGGCGCTGTGGTAGACCAGGATGGTAATGTATACCTGAATAGTGCCACGCCGGCCAGCATACAAATTAACGGTCGGGAAGTTAAACTGAGCGCTGCGGACCTTGCTTCGTTATTGAAAAGTTTACCTGCCAACAGCATTGTAAAAGTTGAGATATTGCGCACGCCATCTGCAAAATACGATGCCAGCAGTAGTGGTGGTATTGTAAATATTGTTTTAAAGAAAGGTGTAAAGTTGGGCACCAGCGGCAGTGTAAACCTTGGTGTGTTCCAGGGTCGCCTTAATACCAGCACGGTGGGCTTCAACATTAACCGAAGTATAAAGGAAATAAATACCAGGCTTTCGTATCAGTATACCGACCGGAATAATTTTGAGGAGCTAACCAGCAGCAGGTTGTTCAAAGCAGACAGCAGTATGCTTTCGCAAACGGCTTATACCACTTACCCCTCTATCAACCATTATGTAAGTGCGGGGATAGATGCTTCACTAAATGATAAATGGACTGTGGGCTACGACTTTAGTTTGAGCGCCAACAACCGAAGCAGCGCCGCAATCAATGATATCAACTTCCTTACTGCAAATGGCGGCTTGCAAAGCAGCAACAGTACAGTGATAAACAACAGCGGTCCATCTTATTATATTGGCAATAATGTTTTCGCTAAAAAGAAAATAGATTCCGTTGGTAGCCAGTGGGACATCAGCATGGAATACAATTACTACAACAATAAAAATGAACAGTTGTACGAGAACCGCATCTTGTTTCCATTTACTACAAGCGCCCTTGGCAATGGCAACACCGTAAACAATAAACATATTGTAACGGCTGAAACAAATCTTGTTTTAAAACTACCTCAATCGTACACATTCGAAGCCGGGGGAAAATTCAACAACAGTAACAGTTACAACAACAGCTTGTATTTTTTAGACCAGGGAGCAGGCCCTAAACTGGATAGCTTTCAAACCAATAAATTTCGTTACAGGGAGCAGATAAGTGCGGCTTACCTGCAACTCTCAAAAACCTTTTTGGGTTTTACCATTAAGCCGGGGCTGCGGCTGGAGCATACAGATATTAGGGGTAACCAGTTGTTCCCTACTGATACGAGCTTGCAGATAAAACGCACCGATTTGTTTCCATACGTGTACCTGCGCCACCGCCTGGCAAAGATTTTTGGCTTTACATTAAATGGCAATCTTGTTTATCGCAGAAGTATCAGCAGGCCATACTACGAGGCATTGAATCCTTACCCAAAGTACATTGATCAATACCTGTACGAAAGAGGAAACCCAATGCTAAGGCCACAGTTTACGAGTAATTACGAATTCAATATCATGGCAGACCAGTTCCCTATTTTTTCTATGGGGCTGAATGATATCACTGATATTTTTACCAATGTTACCTACCAGGATGATTCTACAAAAATTGCCTATCGAACATATGATAATCTTGGACGCAACAAAGAATTTTACCTGCGCATGGTTGGCGGCATACCGCCCGGTGGAAAATATTTTTTCTACGCAGGTGCACAACACAATTTTGTTGACTACACTGGTTTCTATCAGGGGCAGCCATTAAACTACAAACGGGGTACATGGACCTTTTTCATGTACCATAATTATAAAGTAACGCCTACATTTAATATTTCCGTAAACGGGTTTGCAAGAGTGAAAGGCATCCAGAATTTTTACGAGATAGATCCTTTTGGGCAGTTGAATATTTCATTGAACAAAGCCGTTCTGAATAAAAAGATGAATATCATTTTATCGGGTAATGATATTTTTCGCACCAATAATTATAAGTTTATCATCGACCAGCCAGGTATTGCTGCCGCCGGTACAAGGCTGAACGACCAACGGCGTATTGGGTTGACCTTGCGCTATAATTTTGGTATAAAACCAAAAGAGGAAAAGAAAAGTATGTTTGATATACAGGAGCCGAAGATGAATTAAAAGTGAAAAGTGAAAAGTAAAAAGTGAAAAGTGAAAATTTAACTGCAGAGAGCAGAGAAGTGGATATTTTGTTTTTGCACTAGTAAATATCTCCGTTAACTCTTGCAACTCATTTCTCTGCGGTGAATATTAAAACCATCTAAGACTTTTAAGATCATCTAAGTTTTGAAGATTTAATCAAGTCTCTGCGTTAACTCCTGCAACTCATTTCTCTGCGGTGAATATTAAAACCATCTAAGACTTTTAAGATCATATAAGTTTTGAAGATTTAATCAATTCTCTGCGTTAACTCTTGCAACTCATTTCTCTGCGGTGAATATTAAAATCATCTAAGACTTTTAAGATCATCTAAGTTTTGAAGATTTAATCAATTCTCTGCGTTAACT